>CALALP010000046.1 GCA_937925515.1 uncultured Lachnoanaerobaculum sp.
TCAAGTAAATTTTATACCATAGAAGGCAAATTTACAGAAAAAATTTCACAGGCTCAATTTTTAATAGGAGAAATCGATCCCTAATTCGATTTCTCCCTAGCCTCTTTTCTTCCCTAAACATTATCCATAGTTATCAGAGCAAAGTTATTTGTCAGAACGACATAGAATTTTAGATGTGATTATTAGACTGGCTCTCTGATTAACTTTACTATACATTAGCATATATTTAGTATTTTTAGTTGTATTTGTAATAATTAGTATGATAATTGTAGTGGTTTTATTTGCCAAAAAGAGAGTACCAAAATGATACTCTCTCAAATATAAAACTCCTATATTATGCTACAACTTCCTCTGTATCTGTCTTATCACCAAAGAATAATTTCATATCATCTTCTACACTACCAATTCCTGCGATACCAAAGTTCTTAACTAAAACATTGGCAACATTTGGAGAAAGGAATGCCGGAAGTGTAGGCCCTAAATGGATATTCTTTACTCCTAAATAAAGAAGTGCTAAAAGAACTATAACTGCCTTTTGCTCATACCAAGCAATATTATAAATAATTGGAAGTTCATTGATACTCTTGCAACCAAATATCTCAGTAAGCTTAAGTGCAATAACTGCAAGTGAATAAGAATCATTACATTGTCCTGCGTCAAGCACTCTAGGAATACCGTTTATATCTCCAAGACCAAGTTTATTATATCTATACTTTGCACAACCTGCTGTAAGAATAACAGTATCCTTTGGAAGTGCCTTAGCAAAATCTGTATAATAACTTCTTGATTTTACTCTACCGTCGCAACCTGCCATAACTATAAACTTCTTAATATCTCCGTTCTTTACAGCATCTACAATCTTATCTGCAAGTGCAAATACCTGATTATGTGCAAAGCCTCCAACAATCTCTCCTGACTCAATTTCCTTTGGAGCGGCACATTTTTTAGCAAGTTCTATAATCTCTGAAAAATCTTTCTCTTCTCCAATTTCGCCCTTAATATGCTTACAACCTGGGAAACCTGCTGAACCTGTTGTAAATAATCTATCTTTATAACTTGCCTTAGGTGGAACTATACAGTTTGTAGTCATAAGAATAGGTCCATTAAAGCTTTCAAATTCTTCCTTTTGTTTCCACCATGCATTTCCATAGTTTCCTACAAAATGCTTATATTTCTTAAATGCAGGATAATAATGTGCAGGTAACATCTCTGAATGTGTATATACATCTACTCCTGTTCCCTCAGTTTGCTTTAAAAGCATTTCCATATCTCTTAAATCATGACCTGAAATAAGGATTCCTGGGTTAGTACCTACACCTATATTTACAGTAGTCATCTCAGGACTTCCATAAGCACCTGTATTAGCCTTATCAAGTAGTGCCATACCGTCAACACCATACTTACCTGTTTCAAGAACCAACTCAATAAGTTGTTCTACTGATAATGTATCGTCAAGAGTTGTATCCAATGCTCTTTGTAAAAATGCATCTACTTCTTCATTATCTTCAAGAAGTGCATTTGCATGCTTTGAATATGCACTTAATCCCTTAAGACCATATATAGTAAGCTCTCTAAGACTTCTGATGTCCTCATTTTCAGTTGCAAGAACTCCCACTGTTTTTGCTTTAGGTAAAAAGTCTTCTCTATTTTCTGTATACCAAAATGCAGCAGGCTTAAGAGCATTTTTATCACTTACCTGTTCTATAAGCTCTCTTTTCTTTTCAAGGCTAAATACAATTCTATCTTCTATTGCCTTTTCATCAAAGTTTGCATTTGTTATTGTAATAAATAAATTAAGTGTTACAAGATGATTTATGTCCTGAGATACAGGCTTATTCTCTTTTCTAAGTTGTGTAGTAATACTTGAAATACCTTTGCTTACATAAATAAGTAAATCTTGAAGTGCCGCTACTGTTGGGTTCTTTCCACAAACACCCATTTGAGTACAACCGGTACAACCTGCTGTTTCTTGGCACTGGTAACAAAACATTTTATTTTCCATGATAATCTCCTCTACTTTTAAAACTAAGACAATTTGTAACTATACTTATTGATAATGGTTTGAGCTACCTCAATAAGTATAATAAAAAAAGCTATTTCCCATGTTTTCTTTTACTTATAAAAGTAATTCGAGTTTTTTATGGGATTTACTTTGTTTTTTATATGATAACACAGAAAATAGTGTTTTTCTGTAACATTAGTTAGTTAAGGAAATTATAAGAATTGATATTTATGATTAAAACATAGAAAATGACAGCAAGCAGAATAATAATTAACTTAAAAATATAGCTTAACTACTCCAAGTACTCTATCTCCACTAATGTAAGACCTTTTGCAGGCATAGTTTGCCCTGCAAGTACTCTATTTTTTGCTTTCATTATTTTTTCTACATGCTCCGGTGGGTAGACTCCCATTCCGACCTTTATAAGAGTTCCTGCAATAATCCTAATCATATTGTATAAAAAGCCGTCCCCTCTTATTACAATAGTTATCATATCTTCATCTTTTAAAATCTCTAGTGAATAAATTGTTCTTATACTTGTAGAGGCTTGAGTTCTTTGTGAACAAAAGCTTGTAAAATCATGTGTTCCAATAAAATAGCCCACTGCCTCAAGCATTTTCTCTATATCAAGTCTAAAATAGCAAAAATGAGAATATAATCTCTCTGTTGGAATATCAATTTTCCTATTTAAAATTCTATAAGTATAAGTTTTAATGCAGTCTTTTTTTCTAGGGTGCCAATCAAGGGCTACTTCATCAGATTCCTGTATTCTTATGTCCTCAGGTAATCTTTGATTAAGTGCAAATGAAAACTTATCAGCGGCCATTCTCATAGTAGTATCAAAAACTGCTACATTTCCATAAGCATGTACCCCTGAATCAGTTCTACTTGCACCAATCACTTCAATTTCCTCGCCACAAAGCTTTGAAATAGCCTGATTAAGCACTTCCTCTATGGTTATACCGTTTGGTTGTTTTTGCCAACCACAATAATTTGTACCGTCATAAGATACAATCAACCTAATTCTTCTTAATTTATTATTTTTCCTAGTCATAACACTTCCTTATATCTTTAAAAATCTTGCCATAATACATAGACCTAAATAGATGAAAATGATTAAATAAGCTATATAATCGTTTTTTGCATACTTTAGAGGTTTCATCTTAGTTCTTCCCTCACCTCCATGGTAACATCTAGCCTCCATTGCCATAGCAAGGTCAGTGGCACGTCTAAAAGCCGATATAAATAAAGGCACTAAAAGTGGAATCATAGCCTTAGCTTTTTGTACTATTGTACCTGTTTCAAAATCTGCTCCCCTTGCCATTTGTGCTTTCATAATCTTATCTGTTTCCTCAATAAGTATTGGAATAAATCTAAGTGCAATACTCATCATCATAGAAATTTCATGTACAGGAACTTTAACTTTTTTTAAGAAACCAAGACTTTTTTCAAGTCCGTCTGTAAGTGCATTTGGAGTGGTTGTAAGTGTCATTATAGAAGAACCAACTACCAAATAAATAAGCCTTATAGCCATAAATAAAGAAAGTATAATTCCCTCTTTTGTAATTTTAAGTATCCAAAATTTAACTAAAACATCTCCCTCTGTAAGGAAAAGATTAAAACTTACACTTATTAAAAGTAATATAATTATCGCTTTCAAGCCTCTAAGCATAAACTTTACAGGCACTTTTGAAAGCTTTATATTTGTAATTAAAAATAATGTTGAAATAGCATATCCTAAAGCTGAATCGCCTATAAATAATGCCATTATAAAAACCATTGTACCAAATAGTTTGGTTCTAGGGTCAAGTCTATGTAAGACTGAATCCACAGGATAATACTGACCTATTGTAATATCTCTAATCATATCTGCTCTTTCTGACTGTTATAAATTTTTAAAATAGCCGCTTTAGCCTCTTCTACAGTAGTTATATCGTCGCTAATGTCAACTCCCTCAGCTCTTAATCTCTGTATTACATAAGTTATCTGAGGTGCTGCAAGACCTATATTTTCAAGTTCTTTATAATGTTTAAAGACTTCTTTCGGAGTGTCGTCAAAAATCTTTTCTCCACCACTCATAACCATAAGTCTAGAAACATATTTTGCAATATCCTCCATACTATGTGAAACTAAAACAATGCTCATTCCTGTTTGCTCTCTAAGTTCACTGATTTTATCAAGAATTTCATCTCTACCATAAGGATCAAGACCTGCTGTAGGCTCGTCTAAAACTAAAACTTCAGGATTCATTGCAAGTACACCTGCTATTGCAACTCTTCTTTTTTGCCCTCCTGAAAGCTCAAATGGAGAATGTTTATACAAGCTTTCATCTATCCCTGTCATCTTTAGAGCCTCAATCGCCTTTTTTTCTGCCTCTTCTCTTGTAAGCCCTTGATTTATAGGTCCAAAACAAACATCAGAAAGCACATCAACCTCAAAAAGCTGATGCTCAGGATACTGAAAAACAAGTCCTACCTTTTGTCTAAGTTTTTTTAAGTCATAGCCTTTTTCATAGACATCTTCTCCATTAAAATATAGCTTTCCACTATTTGCCTTAAGAAGTCCGTTTAAATGTTGAATAAGTGTGGACTTACCTGAACCTGTATGACCTATAATACCTATAAACTCGCCGTCATTAATTGAAAAACTCACATTTTTAAGTGCATACACTTCAAAGGACGTTCCCTCATTATATATATAGTTTAGATTTTCAGCTTTTATTGACATTTTTCCTCCAAAGCTTTAAAGCCCTCTCCTTTATTTACTTTTAGCTTAGGCAAAAGCTCTTTTATAAGTTCATCTATCTCAAGTATTCCACTTGGAATATCCATTCCTGCATTTGTTAGTTCATAAGCAAGCTCTGTTACTGCCGGAACATCAAGCTTTAACTTTCTAAGTTCCTTAACTCTTGAAAAAATATCTTTTGGAGTTCCGTCCATTACTATTTTTCCCTCGTCCATAACTATAACCCTATCTGCCTCAACTACTTCCTCCATATAGTGAGTTATCAAAAGTACCGTTATTTTCTCAAGCCTATTTAACTCTTTTATAGTCTGAATAACCTCTTTTCTACCATTAGGGTCAAGCATTGCTGTTGGCTCATCAAGTACAATACATCTAGGTTTCATAGCCATAATTCCTGCTATTGCAACCCTTTGTTTTTGCCCTCCTGAAAGTTTATTCGGCGATCTCATTCTATAGGCAGTCATACCGACGGCTTTTAAACTTTCATCAACTCTTTTAAGTATTTCCTTTGTAGGTATTCCTATATTTTCAGGGCCAAATGCAACATCTTCTTCTACTACATTTCCAATAATTTGATTATCCGGATTTTGAAATACCATTCCGACTGTTTTTCGTATATCAAGTAATCTATTTTCAATAGAAGTATCAATGTCTGTAATAAAGACATTTCCCTCACTAGGTAATAAAATACCGTTTAAATGTTTTGCAAGAGTTGACTTTCCTGAACCATTATGACCTAAAATCGCAACAAAGCTCCCCTCTTCTATATCAATATCTACACTATCTACTGCTCTTTTTACTTCTTTAACCTTATCTGACTCATCGCTTGTAATATAGTCATATATAAGTTTTGCAACCTTTATTATCCCCATTAAATCTCCTAACATTTATATTTAAACACGCAGATGTTACAAAGTTAATTTTGCAACAATCCCTTTTGTCATCTTTACAAATAATACACAAGATGTGAAATGATGTCAATGTGTTTTAGACCTGAAAAAGAGCTGATTTTGCCACATTTAAGGCTAGTCAAGCCCCCTTTTATTTTATACACCCAAATTATTCTCTTCAAAGTATTTTACTTTATTTTTAGCACTGTCATAACCTTGCTTGGCTGAAAGTTTATACCACTTTAGTGCCTCTTTGTAATCCTTTTCAAGCCCACAAAGTCCATATTCATAAAAATATCCAATGCTGAATTGACTAACTACCTCTCCCTGCTCTGCCGCCTTTCTATACCAACTAAGTGCCGTTTCTTCATCTTTAATAAGTCCACCAAGTCCGTTATAATAAAAATACCCTATAAAAGTAATTCCTTTTGCATAACCTTGCCTTGCCGCTTTTTGAAACCAGCTAAAAGCCTCTCTATCATCTTTTTGAAGTTCAAAATAACCTGCTCTATAAAGAGTACCTAATTTATATTGTGCCTCTGTAAAGCCTTGTTTTGCTGATTCAAATAGCCATTTTAATGCCTCTTTATAATCTTTAATGTAATCATAACCACTTGATAAATAAAATTGTGCTACCGAGTCTTTGGAATGTTCTTTTAAAAATGAAAGCCCCTTTCCCTCTCCAAGTGAAAATGCCTTACCATACCATTTTATAGCACTATCTATATCAATTCCTACTTCATCTTTACCTTTTGAATATATAACTCCAAGACTTTTCATAGAAATAATGTCCCCATTTCGGGCAGCCTTTTCTAACCAAAATACAGTCTTATTTATATCAATTATTCCTGCCCAGCCTTTAAAGTACACTACTCCTAGATACCTTGCCGCCTTAATGCAACCCTCATCATAAGCCTCATGTAAAAGCTTTATAATCTCCATATAAAGACTACTATCCATTTTTTCAATGTATATAAGAGCAAGTTTAAATTTTGCAAGACCAATATCTACCCCACTTAGTATGGCTCTTTTATATAAGACAATAGCATCATTTATTCTATTAGTTTCATCATATACTTTGCCCAAACAATATATTGCCTTGGCATAGCCCCTATCTAGTGCAGCTTTATAATAACTTTCTGCCTCTCTAAGCGATGCACTGTCTTTTTTTTCAAAATATGTATCTCCTACTGAAATCAATTCTTTCTCATTTAATTTGTCAAAATTTCTCCCCTCCACAATGCACCTCTTTTCAACATTTCCCTAATTTAACAAAAGATTGAAACCTGCCACAACAAATAATAAATAAGGAATGTATGATATTATTTTTTTAACCTTTTCATAAGTTGCTTTATCTAGTCCTACATTTTCTATTCCCTCTGCCTTTTTATTAAATACACATTTCATTGAAAATGTAAGAATAAGCCCAAAAATAATTACAATAGATACTAATATAAGCTTTGAAGAAAATAAATTTTCAAAATCAATCATTTCCCCAATGTCAAATTTATACTTTGTAAAAGCAACTACAAAACTACCAAAAATAATGTCTAAAAGCATTTTCACTATAAATTTAGTATCTTTTTTTAATCTATTAGTAGCTACACATAAATTAAAATATACTGCACAAAGACTTGCAAATCTATATGACCTGTTAAATGCCATGCTAAGTACAAGTATCGCAACCACTGTTACCGACCAATAACCAAGTATTAAAAAATTACTTTCATCATTAGTATTTAATCTTTTTTTATAAAATACCATTATTAAAAATGAAATCGGAAATAATACTAAATTATACCAATAGTACATACTTTCATAATATTGCCAAAATAACATAACTATGCAAAATGCTATTATCATGCCACCTATTAAAAAGCTATAATCATTACTATTTTCATTATCAGCAGGAGGTAACTTGGCATCTACTAAAATAAATATGGCTAAAATAGTTAATAAAAGTAAAATCTCAATATTGGATTCTCTAAAAAATAAGAAACTAAGTAGTCTTATAAGTCCATTTCCAAAAAGTACAATACTAAAGAATAAAAAAACTAAAAAGTATATTACACATTTAAACTTTGTATTTTCAAACTTTTCATCAAGTAAGTAATCTCCCTGTATTACTAAGAATATTTCATGTGATAAACCACACATAACAAAAAGAGAGGCAATTCTTATGAAAATCACACCTTGACTTGCATAATAGTTATCTAGTTCCCCAAGGCAAAGACTTCCTAATTCATACATTATAAAGCCGAGTGCAATATATCTAATTATACTTACTGCAATGTTATCTCTTTGCTTTTTGAAAAAGTAAAGTCCAAAAAATACAGCTAGCCCAAGCCAAAATCTTGTTCTATCTAACATGCCAAATGCCGATATGATAACATTTTTACCTAATAATATTATACTACTAAAGGGTAGTTGAGTTGGATCTTGGTATTTAAAAATATAAAGTATCGCTCCTACTAAAATGAAAAGAGCGGTATTTTTCCATACAAAAAACTTTACACGCTCCATTTTATTCTTTAAAAGAAGTATTAACAATAATAATACAACCAAGGCACAATAATATATCCAAGGTTTACTCTCTTTTTCTTTGATAATCAGTAAAGCCTCGGCTAATAGTAGAAAAAAGGTAGCTAAATTTAGACATATATTAATATTTATCTTTTTTATATCCATTGTAACTCCCTTATAATACACTCAAAATCATAAATAACCATGAAAGAGCCAATATTAAAAAAGTCCATATATGATTTTGAAACTCAAAAAAATATTTAATAAATACTGTTACTATTATTGCCAAAGATGAAGTTATAAAAGCTAACATATTCATAGTTCCAATGCCTTGATTATACATGATTAAAATTGACAGTATAAGTGCAGCTATGGAAAATGTAAGCATTGGCACAAATCTCGATTCATTATTTTTTTTATACTCCATAAGTACCTTTGCGTTTGTACTCCATTTATTGCCATAAGGCAGAGCAACTGCTGCAGGGTGCAAGTAATATTTTGCCGCTTTTTTATAATCAGGTCTTTTACTTCTTAAAATGTAGTCAGCCATTGCTCCAAATGCAGGACCAAAACCTAACCTAGCTGCATGTCTAAAATAAACTAGACCATATTCAGTGTTATTTATTACATCATTTTTATAAAATATTTCTCCTAGTTTATAGGCCGCCTCTGCATTTCCCTTTAATGCAAGCACATATAGCCCATTTAAAATGTCTAAGTCTGCTATATTTTCGTCTTCAAAAAGCATGGCACTTTCTATAATCTCATTAGGAGAGGGCAAACTTGCCTCAAAAGGTATTCCTGATATTCCTAATGTATCAACATCTAGTAAAGAATACATTTTCTTTGGAAATTTCCCCTCTATTAAGCCCATAATACTTAATTCATCAGAAAAAGAAACTCCTAGCCCACTTGCAAGTTCATATAAAATCTGCCTTACATAATTTATATTTAGTGAAGTTGCATTTACTGCCATATTTACAATTCTTGTTCCGTCTGCTTGACTTAACTCATTTTGTTTTAATACCTCAAGTATTGACGGACAAGCATATAAAATAAGGCATAATGCATGTATCTTGGTTTCTTGTACTCCCTCTTTATCTAAAAGTTCCATAAGTCTATTAAAATCTGAAAATACTTCAAAACCCTCACTTAAAAATATTTTATTTATTGCCTCTTTCATTTTTTCTCCTATACAAGCCTTAATCTATAAAGCCCCAAGTCTACATTTGCCTCATCTTCATATAGCCTACTAGCCCTATCTATTGCCCTTATCCAAGTATTTGCAATCAGAAAGTCCTCTGTTGCTTGTAATCCTGTGCTTTTTGGATATAAAAGTGCTAAAAATAGATTATCAAATAAGCTCTTAAGCTCTGCATCTATCTTTTCCCACCTGTCCGATATATCCTTATTTAACTCAAAAGCATTGAACTTTTTTATTAAATTATCATTAGTAGAACTATGCTCATCATCAAAAATATATTCAGGCTTTCTCATATACCTTGAAAAATAGTCATTTCTTACAATCTCTCCATTATACCAAAAATAACTACCAACAAATGGGTGAGTATAAAAAATCATATAAAATGCCATACAAGCTGCTGAAAAAATATCAAGCACTACCTTTGAAATAGCTAAGTTATTTCTTTTAAAATTTTCTATAATTGATATAGGAATGTCAAAAAAGCTATATCCATAACCATATTCAATTTTTTCATGTATTGAAGTAATTCTATCAAGCCCCACAAATACAACCTCTTTAGAAGTCTTATTTACAAGCACTTGCTCCCTTGAAAATCCTCCAATTCCAAAACCAAAATACTGCATAAAGTCAATTCTTTGAAATAAACTTTTAATAATATCCCAATCAGGGCTTTTTTGATGTAAGTAAGAATTTATACTATCATAATTATTATAATCTATTGTTGGAAATATAATAGCATTATTATCACCTACTTCCACTAAATCAATAGGAAATACAAAGTTTTTATTGCCAAGAAAGTACTTATATATTTTTTCCTCAATTTGAGTCCTAATCCTAATTGCAGCTCTATTTGAGATTTTCTGTAAAAGTAAACTAAAACTATTTTTATCCTTTTCTCTATTAACTAACTGAAACTCATAATTTTTTTCACCCAAATCGCTATAATCAAATTCATCTAAAGCATCACTTTTTAATAAATTAGCTTTGTTTTCCTTTACTTGATAAATGTTAAGCCCTGACATAAGACTTGGTATCCATAATTTGCTATTAAGTAAAAAATCGCTCACTTTATTCATCTTTCTTTCCAAAAAGTTTGCCAAAAAAATCTTTTATAACAGGTGTCTTTTCATCCTTCTCACTGTTATCAATGTCCTTTATTTCCTCTAAAATCTCATTCATACCCTCATTTTCCTTGACTTTCTTTTTAAGTATGCTTATAAGTTCTTTTCTTAATGCTGTTTCCTCTTGTAAAATTATAGAATCACTTACAGAAAGTTCTATATTATTAGTATGTAAAATGCTTATATGTTTTACACAACTTTCAGCCAAATACTCTCTTTTTCCCTTTTTATTTATTTCTGAATTTTTTAAAAGTATAAGGTCTATTGAGGAATACTTCATTTCCTGCAAATGCTTTATAATATCCTTTAAACAGCTACCAACTATTTCTGATTGATTCTTACTTGAAATATCATTTAATATAAATGCTACCAGCTTACTAACTTTTTTAGTATTGGAATATGAGTTAATGCAAAGATTATAAAAATCCGACTTTACACAAGCAACATTGGAACTTGGTTGCCAAGCACTTAAAACTTCCTCAAGCTCTTTTTTAAAGCTTAACTCAACCACTTCCTTAAAACTTGCTTTTTCCCAAAATACATCATATAGACTTGTTCTTAGTATAACCAAGTTTTCCTCTGAAATGTTGTCTTTATAGCTTTCAAGCTTAATATCTATTTTCTTAAAGTCATTGAATATATCAAAAATGTCTTTAAGTCTATCATTAAAATTATAACTTTCAAATTTCTCTATAATAAGTTCCTTAAGCTTTTTTTCAAAGTAACTATTATTATCTTTTATAGGATTAAGCTCAATTTTTTCAATAAGTTCATTTAATGTTAATTCGTCACTAAGTTCCTTTTCAACCTTGTAAGTTATATAAAGGTCTTTTAATGATTCATCTTTTTTGATAGTTAATAATATTTCATCAGCTAAATACATATATTTTTCGTCTATCTTCTTTAGAAAAGCTATTTTCTCATCTAGTTCCATATCCGGCATTTCTATATTAATCATATAATCAATAAAGTCTTTTGCTCTGTCATCATCTTCATTATTTTTAGTTCTTAATGCATCATTATAATGATTAAACAGTCCCTCTAAAAACTCTTTTACAAAAAGTTTTTCTTTTCTATATAAAAATGATTTCATTACCTGCTCTACTAAATAAATATCTATTTCACTAAACTCTTTTTCTAAATTCTTACTTAGAATTTTATTTATAATTGATTTCTGTTCATTTTCATCTGATGAGTTTAAAATAGTAAAGCAAAATTCCTTGTTATCATCACAGCTATTTTCTATACACCAGTCTAAAATTGGATAGTACTCATTATAATCCAAACTTGAATTCTGATTTAAGTCCTCTTCTAAACCTTTAAGTGATTTCAATGTTTGAGATTTTAGAACTTCTATATCATTCATATCATTATCGCCTGCTTTTATAAACTCTAAAATAATAAAAAGAGCTTTATCAAGACTTAATTTCCTATTTGAACTTAGATAAAAAGAGGTTACAAAAAGCCCTAGTGTCGGCTTTACTTTCTTAGAAACATTGTCATCAATCCACCTTTGCATATCTTTAAGTGTCTTTTTTCTTTCTGTTTCATTCATACTAGCTAACTCTAAAAATACAGGGTACTTTATATCATCTTTTTTTATAAACTTTCTATTTTCTAAATACTCTGAAAATCTAAGTACAGATGTAGGAATCTTATCGCCAACGCTTGATATATTTAACTTTTGCCTATAATCAGCAGAAGATGAATATGTCAAATATTTAAGCATTGATGAAATTATTCCTGATGATATACAGTATGCAAAATCTCTTACTTTATCAATTTTTATATAATCATCTGTATCCTTAGTTTCTATTGTAAGCGAATAACTGCCACTAAGCACCTGTACTGCATACATAATCAAAGTTGCATAACTTTCATTATCCAAGTTATACTTTTGTCTAAGTAAGTCTATATCTGATGAATATTTTGCATTTTCATCAAGTTCAAAACTTTCTAATTCTAAGTTGTTAGACTCATATCTATCTGCCATATTTGTATAGTCTATAGTAAGAAATGCCTCAAAATTTTTATTTATAAGCTTTTCATATTCTTGCAATGAACATGTATACACATTACTAAACATAGTAGGTCTTGAACCCGTATCTGACCACATGGTAGAACGTCCAAGTAAAACTACATTATCCTTTATTGCAAATGTAATCACTGAATACCCTTGAATAAAAGAATTTGGATTATCTTTATCAGCAAACAAAGGATTCATTACATCTGAAAATACCTCTATCTTTCCTGTATCCACAAAATCTTTTGAAGAGGCTACTATACGATACCCTCCCTCAGGTCGCCACCTACATGCCTGTTCTAATTTCATACACTACCTCCTTGCCTAGTCCATATCTTCACAATTTAAAAACTTTATTGCTCTATTTCCAACTTCCTCTTTCCACTTACTAAGTTCCTTTTCATATTTTGCCATTCTACCCGGAATTAATTTTTCAAAAACCCCCGGTTCTACCGGCTCAGCTAAGTCGGAAATATATCTTGGTTCACTTATTATGCCCATTCTCCAAAGTATCCAACGTATGGGTGCCTCTATGTATACTGATACAGGATTTCCCTTTGGATAACCTAAAAGCCCTGTATTCACAACTTGCTCTATGGTTAGATTTTCTCTGTTTTGTGGTGCCCAACTCGGATATACCTGTATTTCAGTAATAGTTTCTCCACTATTACTTTTTTCAATTACAGCCTTTACTGATTTTTCTAAATCTTCCTCAGTTATTTCAACCTCCTTTTTTCGCACCTCTATTTTCTCTCTTTGTACCTTTCTACAAATATCTTGGTTTACATTAAAAGTAATAAAATCTCCTTTGTTATCTCTTATACCAATGCCTATATGCTCCTTATCTTCTGAAACTTGAGCATATTCAATATAACGCCTATTTTCAACTTTTCTTTGATTCCAAGTATTTATAAATTTTTTTAATCTATCATACTTTGCCTTATTTTCTTCATCTAAAACAAATTCTGTTTCATGAAGTGAGAGCCTATTTTCAACACCACAAGTTAGAGCAGATGCGGCAAAGAATGCATGTATGTTGAATACATTAAACAAAACATCTTTACCCTCATCTTCAAATATTTGTTTAACTGCCTTATTTACAGGTAAAAATGCCTCTCTATTAAATCCTTTCCCTGCTTGACTTGCCGCCTCTTTTACAACCTCATATAGCCTTGATAATGCAGCATGTGGGCTACTATCATCACATTTTGTAATTACAATGGCAAGTGGAGTGTTGCTTACATTTTTTATAGTTCCACTTTTTAGCATATTAAGTCTATTTACTACATCATTAATATCAACTTCTGCTTTTCTTTGTGCAACTCCTAATGTAGGCAACTGACTTGGATCTGCTAAAAATAAAAGTCCGTCGCAATATTTTATATATTCAGCTACAAGACTGTCAGTTCTTACTGCCCCATGTATATCCACATCTTCTACACATTGCTCGCCTGCAATATCATAAAATACTAATGTCCTACTTTCACTGGGATTATTTCTTTTAACCATATTTATTGCCATAGGCCTTCTCATAATCTTAGTATCGGTAGAGGCAGGAAGTGGTTTCCCATTTTCAATATTTCCAAGCCCCCCAAGTGCAGCAGTTCCCATATCATATCCACTACCATTCATAAGTGTAGCAAATCTTTGTAAAAGCTGATTAAGATAAACTGTTTTTCCTGCACTTGTAGAACCCACTATTCCTATAAATACAGGCTTATACTTTCCATAATCTTTTAAAGGCAAGCAGTTATGACAATATGGGCAAAGCCTCGCCATATTTCCATCTACATGATTTTCAAAAATATCTCTAACTCTAACTATAAAACCGTCCACATCTCTTTTAAAACGGTCTTCTCCTATAGGCTTAGTCATTTTAGAAAAATTATCTGAGTTTGGGTCTATATGTGGTTTATACCAATTTGGATCTGCATGTATATATCCGTCTGCCCCTCCTTTTTTATCCCAAAACTCTACTAATTTCTTATCTATCTTCAAATCAGTTGGAAAGTCCATTATATCGCCATTATAATCATCAAAACGTAAAAATAGCTTTCTTATTTCCTTTTCTTCTCTCGAAAGACTACTATTATCTATATCATATTGTGTTAGTGAGTGGTTTGACCTAAAAATAACATCTTTATCGTCAAACTTTTTAAAACAATATGGACAGATTATACTACCATTTTCATTTATAGGCATAATCTTCTCCTATCTTTTTACATACATATCTTCAAAACCTTTTGCAGGTGCTACCTTTAAAGGTAAACCAAAATCCTTTACTGTAAAACGCTTATTTATATAACTTAATGGTAAGGGAATACTTTTAAAATCTCCAAACTTATATTCGATAGCACCGTCAACATAGTCTGTTCCCTCTCCTATATTTATAGTAAGTTCCACTATTTGATTACCTTTTGGGCTATTTCTTTTTTCTAAAGTATATGAAAAATGTGCAGGAACATAAGCAGTTTCCTTACCAATCACTTCAGGTATATATAAATCACAAGTTCCAATATTATTCTTTGAAATAGTCCATACCTGTATTCTCTCAGGTGGATTTACTGTAAAATCATTGAATCTTGTTGTAGAGTCAAATACTATCTTTCTAACTCCCTTAAGCCTTACTCTGCCCTTGTCTTTGGTATCAAATTCCATGCTACCTCCTGCACAAAGGCTTTCTATATCTTTTTCTGTAAGGCTTAAATCCTCTGCAAATATCTCGCCTTTTTTTGAAAAACAAAATACATAGCTTTCAGCATAGGCACAACTAAGATATATAAAATGTTTCCCTCTGTTATCCATATTAACTGTAAAATCACTTACAGCAAAGGCAGAAGAATCTAATTTTCTTATAGGCATACTCTCCCTCCATAGATTACCACATAATACTATCCGAAGTTATAGGAAATAACATAATTCTCTCAATAACATCAGAACGTGGAGAGGCAAATACATAGCCTAATGTAGGCTTTACAGTATCAGGTAAATTATTTAAAAAGTCTGCACTTTTACTAATCATAGTCATAACTATTCCCTCTCTTGCCCCTACATATAAAAGCATTCTTGAGCATGAGGCTAAATTTACATCAAAAACCTCATCTATTATATCTCTTACAGTAACTGAATGTGCATGCCCCATTTGAAAATCCAAATCTTCTTGATATGAGGCAGAGTATATCCTATTATTTAGTATTAGCTCTGAAAATACTTTTGTAAGTTGATTTGCAAGTTCCTCTAAATTTGTAGGCCTTATATTTTTATTTAAAATTTCAGGAAATTGCTTTATTGTTTCAAATGCTAGGTTTTGATAAGATTTTATAAAAGCCTCTGAGATACTCTCTTCTGAAATCAAACTATCTGCCTGATTTAAGACATTTTCAAAATCTATCGCAAACTTAACCATATCTTTCATTGTACTTTGAAGTATTACTATAAACTTCTTATACAAGTTTTCTTTTAACTTCTTTATAGCACACCACTCAAGCCAGCCCTCAAAAGTATCAGGCAAAATGCTTGAGTCCTTTATATTCTCTTCCTCTTTCAGTCTATCTGCCTCGCTACCAAGCAAATCTCTAATCTCAATATATGTAAGTTTCTCACTTATTATATCAGAAAAAAATTCCTCAATAGATTTACTAGGGGCATTTTTATTGTACTTATTTTCAAAAACATTTTCATAATACTTTTCAAGTACACATTCCCAAACACCCTTATTTATATCACTTCCTGAAATAGAATCAACTGCATTTTTGGCAAGATTCATATAATCCATTACAGTATGCTTTTTAAAGACAAAACTAAAAAGTCCTTTTTTATCTTTATTTGCCAGTGCAGTATCTAAGCTTTCCATTTCCTCATTATAGGGGAGAATGTTGAAAAACTCTATATCTTTTGGAAGATAATCACTTAAATATGTGTCAAAGTAATCATCAAAAAGGTCATAATAAGTTCTTCTGTTTCCACAAATCTTTTCTTGTATGTCTACATTATTATCATGCCTTTCCAATGCCTCTTGCTTATATATATTTAAAATAGCTTTAAGTGTTATGGCTGATATTGAAAGGGTGTCCTTATGTTTTCCTGTATATGCCAAGCTAAAAACAGAATCAGACTGTATCTTTAAATGTAGGGTGCTGCCTATTCTCTCCTCATCTGTTTCATAAGAACTATTCATAATAAGTAGTAAGTTTGCAGCTATCTTATAATTTTCGCTAATGTTTGCATCACTTACAACTCCTTTCATGGTCTTGTTTCCTAAAATGATGAGATGTTCCTTACTCTCCTTAGCCCATTCTATCAGCCTTTGCAATCTTTCTTTTCTTAGCTCCTGCCTCTTAGAGTTATTTTCTTTTGTAAATATAAAAAATGTTCTATAAATTACAGTTGAACTCCCAATATAGACATTTTTCTTAACTTCCTCAAAAATTTGCTCAAAATTATCACTCATTATGTTCCAAAAGTAAACTACCTCAACTTGCAAATAATTTTCAAAGATACCCATTTGCTCCAAGAGTTTATTACAGCTTTCTTCTGCATTTGCAACTGAATATTCTTTCTCATTCATAAATCTTATACTGCCTGCTTTATTTCCCCAACACAATTTATAAATATGAGATATGAGTTCTTTTTGGCTTTGTTCTTCCTCTCCTAAGAGTACATTTATCATAGGAGCAAAAATACCTCTATTTTTTCCTGTTACTGTTTGAACAGATAATTTATTTGCACATTCTTCTATTAAACTTTTATATTTCTCCTCAATAGACATACTTAATCCCTTTTTCTTCCACAACCACTGCAAAAGTTTCCTATATTCTTTCTAAAACCACATTCAGGACATTCCCAAGTAGCAGAAACTTCTGCCTTAGGCTTAGCTTTTCCACAACCACTACAAAAGTTTCCTATATTCTTTCTAAAGCCACATTCAGGACATTCCCAAGTGTTAGAAAATTCTTGAGTAGTATTTGTATTTTCATTAAATCTAATAGTTTCTTTTTTAGGTTCAACTCTATTTTCATCTTCCGGATTTAACTGCCATTCATTTAAAAGGAATTGCTTTTTTAGCTCCTGAACCTTAGTTATCATAAAGCGATAGTATCTTTTGACATCTTCTTGCTGCTCATTTGTAAGCTTACCTTTTATCTCTATTTCCATATCTGCAAGTATATCCTTATTCCAATTAGTTTCAAACTGATATGCTATAAAGGTGTCTCTACCTGCTTTTAAGGTGCTGCTTTTTCTTTCATTAAGCATATTATCAATACTTCTTCTAGGTTCTTCATCAGGATTCATCTTGCAATAATGTAGAAAACCTCTATATAAAGGCTCTGAACTAAACTCAGAATCATCATTTATTTTTGCAAAAATTTCTTCCCTTGCAACTCCAAACTTATCCTCATATTTATAATTTATGCTCTTAATTCTATATCTGTTTATATCAAACTTTCCCGTAGCATTTAGACAGTTTATAAAGCCGAATAAGATAATATCATTATATCTATTTACTTCATTTATATAAAGCTCAAGTTCTTTCTTTATATCATCAAGTCTATTCATAGCCTTTTTCAAGTATTCCCTAGACTCAAGTTCATCTAATACAATTTTTTGATAATATTTATAATGAATGAAATAGTCTATATGTATTCTTCTTTGCACAACAGGACTGTCTGCCGCACCGTCAGCAAAGTCGTCAATTACTTTTTCAGGGCGATTTATTCTCCTATTTAGCTCATTTTCAAGCCATTTCTTATCTTCGTCCCACTTTTGAAGATTGAACTCGCCACTTGCAAGTAGATAATCTTCTTTTTTAAATTCTTTTTTAACTATCTTTTCTGAGTAGCAAATTTTATAATTTACAGGTTGAGCATTGATATCAACCGGCATTATAACCTTTTCTTCCTCAGCTTTAACATATAATTTTTCAAGTTCCTCTCCGTTTGGTGTAAACTCCGGAACTTTTGAATATGGCATAGGTGTTGGAAGTTCATTTCTCCAGTCATGCATACCTGAATCATCTATTCCTGAACCTCTACCTGTCTTAGCATAAAGATGTGCTCCTACTCCCGGCATAGCATTTGCTACACTTCTATATGAGTCATACATCTTGGTAACACCTTGATATGCGTAAAATGGTAGTCCACTATGAAATCTAAGCACAAATACTCTATCATTGATTCCTGTTTTTCTAACTGTATAGTTTTTATCGGCTTTATTTTCCACAAAGCTACTAGCTGCATTGCAAATTACATTTGAGGCGGCAGGCACTGACATTCTACCTGTTGAAAAACTTGCTCCCATATTAAAAATAGGATTTTTCCAAAACATAGGTTGTGCCTTATCATTTAATTCACTTATAATTGTACTCTTTACAAGTTCAGTTAGTTCAGTTGTTCCTGCTACATCAGGATATTTTTCTTGTAAATAAGTCTGAATTGACTTATTCATTTCCACATTAAATATTTCCTGCATATAGGTACTTATAAACTGACCGATTTGCGTGTCATCATTTGAAAGCCATTTTTTAGGGCTTTTTAAAAGTCTGTTTATAAAATCAGTTACAAGCTGATTAGGCTGCATTTTCTTTATAGCCTCGTCTAAGGTATCTCTTACTTCTGTAAGCTGCACTAATCTTATGGTATAAGCATCTGTTTGAGTAGATTTTAAGCTATTTAAATAATCTCCATTTTCCTTGAAAGTATCTTTTATATTGTCAAGCATGTTAATAAGCTTACTGAAAAAGCCGTCTTTAAGTTGATTTCTTAGACTTATTCTTAATGTTTCTAAAATTCTTTCAGCTCCCTTAAGTTCCTCTATCTCAACCTCATAGTTAAACCAATCTTGAACACAATCTTTGTAATTTTTAGCAAGTTTCTTTTTATTTGCAAAAATACCATTATTCTTAAAAATTTCAGCTTGTGCCTTATATGCCTGATCTTGTGCAAAGTATAAGTCCTTGTTTGCAGTTTGTATATATTCTCCGACTTGTCTAATTTGCCCCTCTATATAATTAATTAAATTATATCCACCTTGACCTAAAATAGCTGATGCAAAATAAGGGCCTTTTTCTTCCTCTGCACTTATTTTGCAAAGTTCAAGGAATATTTTAACTTGTAAAGATTCTCCTCCATTTGCAGTTAATTTCTCCACATCTAAATCATCAGGAACTGATGTTAGAGCATTTTTCAAATAAGTTATAACACCCCTAAGACTATCTATTGCCTTATCTCTTGGCTGTACCCATACTCTTGGATATACCCCAGGGTTATCAGAGCCTATCTCATAAATAGTCTGATAATCTGCATCAGGAATCTGAACATTAGGATAATTATTACTTCTATGTATGTATTCTATTAAATCATCTACACTAAGCCCTATATTTTCAGCAAAAGAATTTACTGTATCTTTAGTAACTGTAACTGTTTTTACTCCTACTAACTCATGAAATCTTCTAATAAAGCCTGTTGTAAGATATGTAGCTATCTGAGTCATAGGAATTTCTGCATTTGCAGCCCCAAGTATATGATAATTTAGATTAACTCCTGCATCTTTAGGTAAAAGTCCCACTCCTGCAGTTACATTTGCCAAATGTCCTGACATAGTAAGACCTGTATCATCTGCCTCGAGATTGTTTCCGTCTACTACTGCAAGATATGACATGACATAGTCTGCCGCTACATGTATACAATATTTAAAGCCGTCAGTTATAACTGTTCCGTCAGCTTTTTTTGCAGAAATCAAATGACACATATCTACAGGTGGCTCATCAGTATCAACTACAAATCCCTCGTCATAAACTTGCTTAAATCTCTCTTTTGCACTTCTAAGATTCATTAAATAATCAAGCTCTTTGATAGCTGCATAGCCATTGCTCTCATTGTATAAAACAAGTTCTCTATTGGCAGCCACTTCTCTTTTACTTGTTACAACGTCAGGTAAAAAGAAAAATCCCATTATCTTACCATTTCCACCAATACCAAGGTCTTTTAAGGCTTTTCTAACTATGTAGCAAGTATCTAAAAAGCAACCACTTCCTGTACCCCCTGAAATTCCTGCAAAAATATACACATGTACATTATCATTTGGCATATTTTCCATTGCCAAATTGATTTTTCCTGAAATAAGTGTACTTAATCTCTGAGCTTTTTTTATAATCATATATCTCCCAAGCTGTCTTACTCCTCCTGCTCCATGTGGTGCAAGCAGTGCAGTAATATGGTCTATATCCATCCAGTTAAGCCTAGGGTCATCAAGTATAGGTTTTTTATCATTATGACTTATAATAGTGTTTAATGCAGGGTCTTGAATTGAAATGAACTCAGTATCTGCATTGATTTTAGCCTCTCCACGAATCTGTTTAAAATCTGTTTCATCTGAATCAATAGCTAAAAACTGTATGTGTTTATATAATTTTACAGCACTATCATCTTCTTCATTATCAGACTTTAATTGCTGATAAACTTTTTGTTTAAGCCTTGATAATGCTCTTACGCCTGTACCTCCTATACCTATTGCAAGCACTGCTGCCTCTTTACTTTGTGCAGACTTTTGAAACTGAGGAATAATTCCCCCTCCACTGTTTAATAATAATGAATTATATATCATAACTCGCCTCTCTTTCCTATTTTTAATTATACATTTCTTTGTCTACTTCTACTTCTATTTCTATTTCCATTATTTGGTGTTACCTTTATACTAATGCCCCTTGTATGAGCTGCATCTGTATATAAAGTATAACGCCCACCATTAACATTTACCTTATTTACAGGCTCTTTTGAATTACCATAATAAAACTTAGTATTACTTATAAACATAAGCTTGTTTCCTCCTGTAGGGAAGAAATAGCTTTTATTTACATCAAAACCACATTCTCCAACTGCATATAATCTAAGCTTTCTCTTGCCTCTAAAGCTAACTACATTTGATGCCATACCTCTATTATCACTAATATTCTTAACTTCCACATCTCCATAAAAAACTTGATTATAATGTCTTACTATCGCCAAAATAATTATTATAAGTATAGCAAGTAAAATCAGAATTGTAGTTGTATCTATCAAATATTCCAAGTTTGTAACTTTCATGTGAAATGTAAGTGGCGTAGCTGCTCCCTCTTTATCAACTGCCTCTACTACTACATTTCCACTTTTACTCTTTCTAGTATTTATATTTAATTTATCATTATCTATTATAGCTGTTTTATCCACAAGCTGACTACTTGCTATCCTATATATAAGATTAGTACCGTCTTGATTATCTGTAAAATAATTACTTAAATTAAAGTCAGCCTTATGCCCTGTAAAAGGAGTTACCACAACACTTTTGGTTACAACACCGTCCTTAATGTCCTTAGCCGTTTCAATTATATTAGGTGCAGTATTACCAAAGTTTAAGTTAAGTTCATTTGACTTTGTTTCTATATCTGCACTCTTAAAAATTGCATACACCGTATAACTACTACTTTTTTCAGCTGTTAGCTCATACATAAAAGTACCGTCAGTGGTACTTGCAGACATCTCATAACTTTCTTCTGCACCTGTTTCATTATTCTTAACTACAATACTTGCTTTATATTCGCTAGTTACTGCATTATCCATTATAGCACCTGATTCATTTTTTAAATATGCTGTAACCTTTGCCGCCTTGCCAACCTCATATTCATTTGACTCTGTTTCTAATGCTCCCTCTACATTCATTGAATAAAGCACATTTATAGTAACCTTATCAGAGGGACTTCCATTTAATACAACTTTCCAACTTCCCGACTTAGGTTCAACTAATTTAATAACCTTTACATTTCCTGCACTCATAGACATATTTTCAATGTCCTCAATAGATACATCGCCACTTGGAGAAGTCAAAGCTATATTACCTACCCCATTTGAATCTATTATTATATTTACTTCCTCTGCTCCGTAACTAGGAACTGTAAAATCATATTCAAAAATGCCCTCTTCATTGTAGCTTGCATCTAGTCTATCAAGCCCTGAAGTTGCAAATATTAGTTTATAAAAACTTTCAAATGCACTCTCCAAATCACTAGCATCCTTTACCTCGAGAGTATCCCCTGAAGTTCTTGTTGAAATTTCTCTAAGCTCAGCAGGATCTGCTACCTCTGAGGCATTTAAACATATTGTATATACAGGAATGTTGGCATCTTGAGCTGCAACTATTGCAGTTTCCTTATTTTCAAGTGATTTTTTATAGGCTTTCTCATCATTTCCAAGATCAGACCTTCCGTCTGAAAAAAGTATAATTACTGATTTTAGACCATTTTGCTCTGAGGCATCTTTTAGAGTATTAACTGCCTCAAGAAGTGAACCTCCGATATCAGTATCTCCTGTTATGGGAGTATTTCTTATTTCATTTGATAAATTTAACTTGCTCTCTCTGCCGTCTACTGACATTAAACCGGAATGAAACGCATAACCTGATTTATTATCATTAAATACTACTGTATCTATGTTATTTCCCTTGTTTGTAAGTAATGCTAAAAATAAATCAATAGCATCATAACGCAACTTATTTGGATCAGTAGAACCAAGCGAACCACTTCCGTCAATTACAAGTCCCACATTAAAATGTGTTAAATTGTTGTACTTTATTTTTTGTACATCTGCTCTAATTATAGAAATATTAACTGTAATAAGCAAAAACATAATTAAAAATGTTTTTAAAATCTTAGCTTTCCTTTTTAACATAAAGCCTCCTTATAATACTATTATTTTTAGCCATTATTGACCTCTTTATTATAGTAAATCTATGTAAAAAAGTCCACATTGCAGAATATAAGAGCTAATACTTATAAAATAAGCCCCTAGTTTTCACAAAAGCAAAAACTAAGAGCTTTTATTATTTGGTGGTAAAGTTTTATACTATTTATTGATTGATTTCAATCCACGCACCTACGAGAGGTGCGACTGTAATTTTACACAAACTACAGATAATAAAAACTATAATACTTATCACTTAATATAGCCAATCAATAAAACATAAACTATCTATGTATTATTATACATATTTCATAAGAAATTTCAATAAATTATATTACACATAAATAATATACTGTGCGAACCCTCATACTATTTATGTGTAACTCCACTTCGTATAACTATACATCTTAACTAATTGCCTTATAATAACAAAGTTCCTGTATCAGGATTATAGGTGTCATCTTTTCCCATACTCTCAACTTTTCTTTCCCAATTTTTACCCATATAGTAAAATCTTATACTGTCATTTTCAAAGTCAATAATTTTAGAAATCTTATTCTTTATAATCCTAAGTTGTGCAGAATCAATACTACATTCAAAAACAGAATTTTGTACTCTCTGCCCATAATTAGTACATATCTTAGCCACTTTTCTAAGATTATTTTTAATCTTATTCTGAAAAAGTGAGTCTGCCTTTCCAATGTCATGTAGCACTCCCAATAAATATGCTGTATAGTAAAGTTTTATATCCCTTGCTTTTTTTACAGCTAATTTTGCAGTCTTCAAAAGATGTGTAAGTAATAGTTGTTCTTTACCTGTTTCTGTATCTCTATGTGCTATAATAGGTTCTTTGTCTAAATCATTAGAATTCATTTTATAAATATACTCCTTATAATTATACATTTTTTTTAGATTACAAGTTTTGATTAATTTATGCAATACTGTATTTGTAAATTCAAAAAAATAGAAACACATGGTGCAACCCAAGGTAAAAGCCTCTTTGATGAGGATCATATATGTGTTTCTATCTTTCTCACAAGCTAATTTAAACTCATCAGCAAGTTCTTTATATGTCTTAGATGATTTAGCTACATAATTATTACTATTACTCCACTTTTCTTGTGGTCTAATCTTTTTTTCTTCAACGCCTTTTCAACATATCATAGGCATAGCCGGCTAACTGACTTGCTATTATAGCAAGCACTACTGCAATTATTATCTTCATATCGATTTTTATATGTGTAGGTGTTATTCTTTTCTCTTTCTACTCCCACCTACCATATATTTTCCTCCTTTCTTCTCTTAATATATAGTATCTGCTGCAATCAAAGATACAAATTCATCTTTTTTAGTTATTATATCTTTAATATCACTTGCTATCGGAATTTCTTTCCTATCTTGTTCTAAATCATATAAAATTAATGCAAGTACATCTTTTGCCATTTTTATTGCATCATATAAGTTTTCTCCACAAGTATAGCAACTTGGAACATCGGGAAAATTAACACTATATCCACCTTCAACTTCCTTTGTAAATACTGCCGGATAAATATATTTGGCCATAACAACCTCCTTGTATATAACTATTATATGTCTTATTATACATATCTCCAATACTTTTGTAAAAAATATTTTATTTGGCAACCATTATGTCTGAGCTTTACCACAAGTCAAACTTTTTTCTTGAAAAATTATCAATCTTCCATTTGACAAACTTTTTTATTTATTTTAGCTCCAATATGCATTATAATAGACCTAATATTTGAAAAAAAGGAGATATAAAATGAAATTAGGTATTGTGGGGCTTCCAAATGTAGGTAAAAGCACACTTTTTAATTCGCTTACAAAAGCAGGAGCAACTGCTGCAAACTTCCCATTTTGTACAATAGATCCAAATGTTGGAGTTGTGGCAGTTCCTGATAAAAGACTGAAACTTTTAGGTGATCTTTATAAATCTAAAAAAGTAACCCCGGCAGTTATTGACTTTGTAGATATCGCAGGGCTTGTAAAAGGTGCAAGTAAGGGCGAGGGGCTTGGAAATCAGTTCCTTTCTAACATAAGAGAATGTGATGCAATAGTTCATGTAGTAAGATGTTTTGAAGATACAAATGTAATTCATGTTGACGGAAATGTTGATCCTATAAGAGATATTGAAACTATCAATCTTGAACTTATCTTTTCAGACCTTGAGATACTTGAAAGAAGAATAGCCAAAACTTCAAAGGCGGCAAATAATGATAAGGCATTAAAAAAGGAACTTGAAATTTTAAAGGCATTAAAAGAAATTCTTGAAAGTGGCAAGCCTGCAAGTAGCTATGAAAGTGATGATGAGGAAACATTGTCATTTGTAAAGAGCATAGGGCTTATAACTTCAATGCCTGTAATTTTTGCAGCAAATGTTTCTGAAGATGATTTAAGTGATGAGGGAGATTCAAATGCTTATGTACAAAAGGTAAAAGAATATGCTAAGGAAACTTCCTCAAAAGTATTTGTAGTATCAGCTAAAATCGAGGAAGAAATATCACAACTTGAAGATTCTGAAAAAGAGGAATATCTTGAGGCACTTGGAATCAAAGAATCAGGTCTTGATAAACTTATAAAAGCAAGCTATGACTTGCTTGGACTTTTAAGTTATCTTACTTCCGGAGAAGATGAAACAAGGGCTTGGACTATCAAAAAAGGAACTAAAGCTCCTCAAGCAGCAGGAAAAATTCATTCAGATTTTGAACGTGGTTTTATAAAGGCAGAGGTAATAAACTATCAAGATTTGCTTGATTGTGGCTCAAGTGCAGTTGCTAAAGAAAAAGGGCTTATGCGACTTGAGGGCAAAGATTATGTAGTTAAAGACGGAGATGTAATACTCTTTAGATTTAATGTATAGACTTAGAATGTGTAGCTGTTGCAAAATATCTATATGTATGGGATTTGTCCCCTTATGGGGGGCAAATCCCACATAATAATGAATAAATAAACTAGTTGTTTTCCAATAGAGAACAACAAAGTCAACTATTCATAAAACTTAACTATTCAACATTTCCAATAAAAAATATCTAACTAATTTAGTTTACACTTCAAAAATCATATCCCCATAACTTGGCATAGGCCACATATCCTTATCAACTATCATTTCAAGTCTATCTATTGGTTCTCTAAGTTTGGTCATTACCTTAGTTACTTCATCATGATAGACTTCTGCTCTTTTTTTTGCCTCTTTTATATTGCTTGCATAATCATTTACCTTGATAAGTCTTTCCATAGCCTCCTCAGCTTCTGAAAGTAAATCAGAACATTCGTTTAAAAGCTTTGTTTGAACTCTTATATTGGCAGTGGGGAGTGCTTTTCTTACGGAATTTATTGAGTTTGCAAGTCTTGTTATATAATGAATTACAGCAGGGATAATAGACTTTGTAGCGACATCTATCATAGTCCTTGCCTCTATATTTATAACCTTGGAATATGATTCATACTCAATTTCAGCCCTTGAAATAAGTTCTGCTCTTGTAAATACCTTAAAACTTTCAAATAATTTTACAGACCTTTCACTTACAAGTGCAGGTATTGCATCTACCATTGAACGATTATTTGAAAGTCCACGTCTTTTAGCCTCTTCCACCCACTCATCGGAGTATCCATTCCCATTAAATATTATTCTTTTATGCTTAATGAGAAGTTCCTTAACCATATCATGTACTGCCATAAAGAAATCTTTGGAATTTTCAAGTTCATCTGCCGCCTCTTTAAAGCTTTCTGCAACTATAGTATTTAAGACTAAATTCGGAGAGGCTATTGAATCAGAAGAACCTACCATACGAAATTCAAATTTATTATTTGTAAATGCAAATGGAGAGGTTCTATTTCTGTCAGTTGCATCTTTTTCAAAATCAGGTAATACTGCAACTCCTGTATGAAGTTTACCACCCTTAATAGAATGTGTTGCCTCTCCTGTAGAACAAAGTTGCTCTACCACGTCCTCAAGTTGTTCTCCTAAAAATACCGATATTATGGCAGGGGGTGCCTCACTTGCTCCAAGTCTATGGTCATTTCCTGCTACTGAGGCTGAATGTCTAAGTAAGTCGGCATGCTTATCAACTGCTTTAAGTATACAGGCAAGAACTAATAAGAATTGTATGTTTTCATGTGGAGTATCCCCCGGATTTAAAAGATTTATTCCGTCATCAGTAGTAAGCGACCAATTATTATGTTTTCCTGAGCCATTGACCCCTGCAAAGGGTTTTTCATGAAGTAAACAAGTAAGCCCATGCCTACCTGCAACCTTTTTCATTGTTTCCATAATAAGTTGATTATGGTCTGTTGCTACATTTACCTGTTCATAAACAGGTGCTAGTTCATGTTGCCCCGGAGCAACCTCATTATGCTGTGTTTTTGCAGGAACTCCAAGTTTCCAAAGTTCATGGTTTATATCATTCATATAAGCTGCAACTCTTTCCCTAATAGTTCCATAGTAATGGTCATCAAGTTCCTGACCTTTAGGAGGTTTTGCTCCAAAAAGAGTTCTACCTGTATAGATAAGATCCTTTCTCTTAAGATAATTTTCCTTATCTATAATAAAATACTCCTGTTCAGCCCCTACTGAGGGAATAACTTTTTTTGATGTAGTATTTCCAAATAGTTTTATAATTCGTATTGCCTGTTCATCAATCGCTTGCATTGACTTAAGCAAAGGAGTTTTTTTATCAAGTGCCTCTCCATTGTATGAGCAAAATGCAGTCGGTATATACAATGTAACTCCTAAAGCGTCTTCTCTTATAAATGCCGGAGATGTGCAATCCCATGCAGTATAACCTCTTGCCTCAAATGTTGCCCTTAGACCACCTGACGGAAAACTTGAGGCATCTGATTCTCCCTTTATAAGTTCTTTTGCAGAAAACTCCATTATAACTTTTCCGTCTTTTGGTGCAGTTATAAATGAATCATGCTTTTCAGCTGTAACTCCTGTAAGTGGCTGAAACCAATGTGTAAAATGTGTTGCTCCTTTTGATAATGCCCACTCTTTAACTGCATGTGCAACCACTTCTGCAAGCATGGGGTCAAGTTCCTGCCCCTCTTCAATAGTCTTTTTTAGCTTTTTATAAACATTCTTCGGTAAATATTTTTGCATTGCAGCATCATTAAAAACATTACAACCAAAAAAATCAGGAATATTTTGTATATCGCTCATCTGCTCTCCTCTATTATTTAAAGTAAATCGGCTATATCTTCTATTTCTTTTGTATATGAAAATATAATAGCCATAAACGCAACTATGGTATTCCTACCATAAAGGTCAGAATACCATAACAATTCTAAAACATATAAATTATTAATGCAATAATTACTTTTACAATATCATGACAAACACACATATCTGAATTATCCCCTAAGGGAAGATAATTCAGATATATGATTAACTACAAAAATTATGCTTTGCCTGCTGAACCAAATAACTCAATCTTTTCACGAACCTTAGCCATAATTGCCTCAGTACCCGGTTTTAAGATATTTCTAGGGTCAAATCCCTTACCTACCTTATCCTTGCCCTCTTCAAAATACTTTCTTGTAGCCTCTTGGAATGACCATTGACATTCTGTATTTACATTAATCTTAGCAACTCCAAGTGATATAGCCTTTTTAATCATATCTGCCGGAATACCTGTACCACCATGTAAAACTAAAGGCATATCTCCAACTTTCTCTTTAATTTTTGCAAGAGCATCAAAGTCAAGACCTTTCCAGTTCTCAGGGTATCTTCCATGGATATTTCCAATGCCTGCTGCAAGTAAATCAATTCCTAAATCTGCAATCTTCTTGCACTCATCAGGGTCAGCGATTTCGCCTGCACCAATAACTCCGTCTTCCTCTCCTCCAATAGAGCCAACCTCAGCCTCTATTGAAACTCCAAGCTTATGTGCCGCTCCTACAAGCTCTTTTGTCTTTTCCAAGTTCTCCTCTAATGAAAGATGTGAACCGTCAAACATTATAGATGAAAAACCTGCCTCAAGACATTTATAGCAACCATTATAAGTACCATGGTCAAGATGAAGTGCAACAGGAACTTGAACATCTAACTCTTCAATCATTCCTTTAACCATGCCTACAATAGTCTTATAACCTGTCATATATTTTCCCGCACCCTCGGAAACTCCCAAAATAACAGGTGAATTTAATTCCTTTGCAACAGTAAGTATAGCCTTTGTCCATTCAAGGTTATTGATATTAAAATGACCTACTGCATAATGACCCTCTACTGCTTTCTTAAGCATTTCGCTTGCTGAAACTAACATAATAAACCTCCTATAATAAAATTGATTAAACTTAAATGTTACCAACTTCTATTTCTTACTTATTGTACTATATTTTTAAAATTTCTGCCACTGTTGTTTTCATATTATCTATATCACATTCAAGATTATGTAATATCTTAGTATTTTTTACCTCATTTACAGCCCTCGGAACTTCTACATTTGAACTCTTTTCTAATAAATCAATAGACTCCCACTCTCCCAGGCTTAAATTTTCTTTTGAAATAGCTTTCATTACACTTACTGAAAATTTATAAGGGCTTGCAGTAGATGCTATAATTGTCTTGGTTTTATCATTACTTTCTTTTCTATATTTTTCATATACACAAAAAGCAACTCCTGTATGTGTATCTATAACATAGCCTGTATCCTCATAAAGCTTTCTTATTGCTTTAAAGTTTTCAGTTTCAGTTGCATATCCCCCCTCAAAATCAGACATAAATTCTTTCATTTTATCACTTATTTCATAAAAACCATTTTGTGCTAAACCTTTCATAAGTTCTAAAGTCTTTACACTATCCATATCACAACTAAGATAAATGAGTCTTTCAAGATTACTTGATATAAGTATATCCATTGACGGAGAGGTTGTTAGAATAAAATCTCTATTCTTATCATATCTGCCTGTTTTAAAGAAATCATATAAAACCTTATTTTCATTTGAGGCACATATAAGCTTTTTTATAGGTAAGCCCATAAGCTTTGCAAACTTAGCGGCAAGTATATTTCCAAAATTTCCAGTAGGAACACATACATTTATCTCTTCATTTTGGGCTATTTCATTTTCCTCTAAAAGTTTTACATAGCCATACACATAATAAACAATTTGTGGTACAAGTCTACCTATGTTTATAGAATTGGCACTTGAAAGCCATATCCCTTTTGAATTAAGTTCATTTTCAAATGCTTTATCATTAAAAATATTTTTTACTCCTGTTTGTGCATCATCAAAATTGCCATGAACTGCCACTACATGAGTGTTATTTCCTTTTTGAGTTATCATTTGCAATCTTTGAAACTCGCTTACTCCACCCTTTGGATAAAATACTATGATTGCAGTATTTTTAATGTCTGCAAAACCTGCCATAGCCGCTTTTCCGGTGTCGCCACTTGTAGCTGTTAAAATTACTATCTTCTTATCAAGTCCATTTTTTTTAGCGACAGTAGTCATAAGATGAGGCAATATTGAAAGTGCCATATCTTTAAATGCAATAGTATTTCCATGAAATAACTCTAAATAATAAGCATTATCTGCCTTTACAAGTGGAACTATCTCCTCAGTATCAAATTTAGAATCATAAGCATTTTCAATGCAACTTTGAAGTTCTTCTTTTGTAAAGTCAGTAAAAAAAAGTTTCATTATCTCATAGGCAACTTCTTTATAGCTTTTGCCTATCAAATCTTTAATATTAAAGTCAAACTTTGGGATAACATTAGGCATAAAAAGCCCTCCGTCATCTGCAAGCCCCTTTAATATGGCAAGTGAGGCAATAATATTTTCCTCACCCCCTCTTGTCCTTTTATATGTGATTTCTTTCATATAAATTCTCCCTTATATGTTCATTATTTGTTTAAATGTAATAACAAATAAATAATAGCACACAAAATATAAAAATAAAAGCAGAGTAGTAAATCTTATTTTATGTTTAAGGGGGTTTCCTCGCCGACGGCGAGGAAACCC
>CALALP010000047.1 GCA_937925515.1 uncultured Lachnoanaerobaculum sp.
GGTTTGCCTCGCCGACGGCGAGGCAAACCCCCTATTACTATACAATATACAAATCAAGAAAAGACTTAAAATATCATTATTTCTAATCTATATCTTTCTTTAAACAAACTATATAATTTAGAGTATTTTGTATTACAATCACTCCCATAATACAGTAAAATTTTACTAATCTACTGCCTGTTTCAAAAAAATTTTTTCTTACTATAAATATTAGATTTGATTCAAATAATAGTGCAGATATAAACATTATTCCTATCTCTAATAATAGAGCAATTAAAAATGTAATTAAACTTTTTCTAAATCCTAATTTTTTCCCACTATATAAAGAAGAAGAAATTGCACCTATTACAATCAGTGCTATTATTAAGTAACTACTCAATCTAATGTAGCTTACTACTAAATTAAATGCTAAATATATTGCAGTGATAATCAATATCACAATATCCTTTTTCTTGAATTTATATCGCTTTACCATGTTTTTATTCCTCAATAACAAGTGAAAAATAACAAACTATTCTACAACTAATTTTTAAACCTTTTAATTCCCTTAATAACCTGCATTAGCCCAAATATAAATACTATCACATCAACACAAAGTAAAAGTATTATCACATTAAGTGATAATTTATAAGCTGTAAAAATTGAGCTAGAGCCACTCACACTGCCTAAGATTATTGAAAAGCTCCACTCAGGAAAAATAATTCCAACAATCAAATACATTGCTAAAATAAACATAAAAGAAGTAATAATACAATACATAGCAAACTTTAACTTATTTTCTCTCATAATGACCTCGCTTTCTTAAAACTAAATTTTACTCAATAACCTCTTACAAACCATAATTCCAAGTAATAATGTTATAGGAAAAATTATACCTGCTAAAATTCCTGTTTTTAAGTTACCATTATTAATACTTGAAATCATTCCCACTAAAGTAGGCCCACCGGAGCAACCTACATCGCCACCAAGTGCAAGGAGTGCAAACATAGCAGTTCCACCTCTTGGTAGTGCTTTACTAGCTTTACTAAATGTTCCCGGCCACATAATTCCTACTGATAAACCACAAATTGCACATGCTAAAAGACAAATCACAGGAATTTGAATAAGTGATATGCCAAGATATGATAAAATACATAAAAGGCTACTATAAATCATGAATTTATCAAGATTTATTTTATCTCCATACTTTCCGTAAAATAATCTTGAAACACCCATTAATATTGCAAATGCCATAGGCCCTGCTAAATCTCCTGCTGTTTTTGAAATTTTCAAGCCTTTTTCTGCAAAAACTGATGCCCATTGACTCACTGATTGTTCACTTGCCCCTGCACAAATCATCATAATAAGCAAAACCCAAAATATCTTAAGACTAAATAAAGCCTGTAAACTAAGCCCCTTTTCATGGTCTTCAATAAGTTTAGCTATTGGAACTTTAGTAAATACAAATGTATTAAATATTGGAATTATAGCCCATATAATAGACATTATTTTCCAATTTTTAATTCCAAATATGTAAAAAAACAAAGTAGAGATTAGAACAACTCCTACATGTCCCCAACAATAAAATGAATGTAACATACTCATTGCCATTTCTTTATTGTCAGACGGACATGCCTCAAGAACAGGACTTACAAGAACTTCTAAAAGCCCTCCTCCTATTGCATATATCATTACCGAAATTAAAATTCCTATAAAAGGAGTCCCTAAAATCTCAGGTAAAATAGTAAGCAATATAAGACCCAGAGCTGAAAATACATGTGCTATAACCATAGATATACGATAGCCTATTTTGTCTACAAATGAAATAGCCAAAAAGTCTACAAGTAATTGTACTCCAAAATTAAATGTTACAAGTAATGTAATTTGAGAAAGTGGTATATTATAACTACGCTGAAATATCAAAAACAACAATGGTACAAAATTATTTACGATTGCTTGCACTATATAACCTATAAAGCAGGCAATCACTGTTTTATTATATTGATTACTCATTTTCTATATTACTACCTTTTTCTCCCACTCTTGATATTTTCCTTATTCATACGCCATTCCTCAAATACCGGATAACCTCCTGTATGTATAAATAATATATTCCCCTTAATCCTTTTTTTAGCAATTTCATTTAACATTCCGTCAAATGCCTTTCCTGTATACACAGGGTCAAGTCTTATCCCATGTACAACCTCCATTTGCTCTATTATGCTTTCAATCTTATCATTTCTGACTTCATACCCACCACCATTATAAATGTCCGTTATATAATATCTCTTTTCAGCATTATCCTCATTTATTGGGCGTGAAATGGATAGACCACAAAGTAAAGTATCTCTCTTATATCTATCTCTACCAAGCATAAGCCCCTCTAAAGTTATGCCTATTCCATAAGCACATACAATGCAGTCAAATTGTATATCATTTTCATTTTCATATTCAATTATCTCATCATAAGCCTTATCATAGGCACGAAGTGCCACTTTTTCATAACCTGAGCCACTTGAATCGCCGTAAATATAATAACATTTTTTACCTATATACTTGAATTGGTGCATTACATCTTCTATAGTATTTTTAACTTCACTTCTTTTACAATATGTCCTTAAAGCACCATTCTCATCTACAAGTTTTTCATTTCTATGCTTTCTGAATACCTCCTCTCCTGAATAAAGTTGCTTTAAATATAAATCCATAACATAATTATATTCATCATCATCAAGTGGCGTTACCACTCTACAACTAATTCCTGCATCTTTTGCAAGACTTGACACAACCCTATTTATATTGGAATGTCTTGAACCATAGGAAATAACTGCATCTGACCCCTGCTCATACATATCCTTAAAAAACTCTACTGCTATTCTTACACTATTTCCACCATAAGAATATTTTATTTTATCATCTCTTTTTATATAGATATTACTTCCCTCATAATCCATAAGTTTATATATCTCAGTCTTAAGGACTATATCTTTATATGCTAGGTAAATGCCTTCAAGCCCCATGTTGCCTCCTAATTAAACTTTTTATATAATTATTATACTTTATCTTAATATATATATTCAATACACTAAATGTGAAGTTTTACTAATGTTTAAAAATTCACTATTGAAAATAATAGACATTTGTGCTAGAATACATTAAGTAATATTGCCGATGTGGCGGAATGGCAGACGCGACAGACTCAAAATCTGTTATCTGCAAGGGTGTGCGAGTTCGAGTCTCGCCATCGGCACTTGGGAGTACGCTTATGCGTACTCTTTTCTGTAGTTAATAATTTTATTACTTTTATATTAAAATAATTATTTAAAGCTTAACATTTTCCAAGACCTAATTTGTCTTGCAACTCAACAGTATTAGGAGAACCCCATTATGAAACGTAAACTTATCATACCATTAGTTGTATTATCAGTATCAGCTATCTTTGCAACAGGTTGCAATAATAAAAAGAATAAAGATTTATCAAGCAAACACACTGAAAGTTCTACTGTAGAATCTTCAGCAAAATCAAATACTGCCTCAAAACAAGTTCAAAAGACTAACCCACCTGAAACTACTGTAAAAGAAACAGAAACTTCAAAGGAAACAAGTAGTTCAGTTGCCGGAGGTCGTTCATTAAAGGCAAAAAATGAAACTTATACAAATGCTAATGCCAATATAACCTACCCTGCTATTTCTGATTTAAAAGATGAGAAAAAACAGGAAATGATTAATAAATTACTTGCTAAAAATGTTTCCTCAGTAGTTGAGGCTATGAAAATAGATCCTTCTACTACTAAACTTGATATTACAAGTAAGATTATCGGCTATGACGGCAGAAGACTTAGTGTTGTATATCAGGGAACTTTAAAAAATTCTGACGGAACTACTAAAAATATTTTCTTCACAAATAATATAGATACAACCTCAGGAAAGGACTTAGGACTTGCTGATTTTGCTGACCCTAAAACTATGGCAGGCTATATACTCTCTGATGATGTAAAATTATCAGGAGCAAGTGAAGAAGTTACTAAAAAGTTTATGGAAACTAGATTCCAAAGAACACTTGAGGACTATGTTGCAATACTTTCAGACTCTGATTTTCCTTTAAGATTAGATTCAGAGGGTAATTTTATAAGTTTTCCACAAAGTTTCAGCTATGAAAATAATGGAAAGATATACTTTACAATTCCTGTATCACATGAACTTGGAGATTTTGTAACCATAGTATATTCTCCTGATACAAAATAGGTTTAATCTTTGGAAAATTGAATAATTATTTCTACTAGCTTGCCCCTCCTTGTGTTGGACAGGCTAGTATGGTTTTTTTGTTTTATAACACTTAATTTAGCTATATAACAATTTATAGACAAAACAAAGTCATTATTCTAATAAATAAGAGTAATTTTCTAGTAAATATTTGCTAGTTTCTCTAACTTCAAATTTTAAAAAGTTAGTACTAATTACTCTGTGTTTAGCTTACACTAAAAGAAAATTAATATTTTTTAATAAAGATAAAGTTTATATAAATTATCTCCCTTGTTTTTTTATATTCTATTTGCTATAATAGTCAAAAATAAATAGGGGGTTAATTAATATGGAAACAAATAACAAATTAACATCGAGGGACTACTTACTTAGTATTCAACATCTATTCGCAATGTTTGGTGCTACTGTATTAGTCCCTTTAATTACGGGATTAAATCCTTCACTGGCACTTTTTACTGCAGGAGTTGGTACTCTTATCTTTCACATTTGTTCTAAATTTAAAGTTCCTGTTTTCTTAGGTTCATCTTTTGCATTTCTTGCTGCTGTATCTGCTATCACAAAACCGGATGGTGTCTTAGTTCTTGAAAATGTTCCCATAGCACAAGGTGGTATTGTTTTTGCCGGATTAGTTTATTTAGTATTTGCACTTATCGCATTTTTTGTAGGTGCTGATAAAATCAAAAAACTTTTCCCTCCTGTTATAACAGGGCCTGTAATAGTTGTTATAGGTATTAACTTAGCAGGTACTGCAATAACAGATGCTACCGGTGGAGTAGGACTTAGTGGTAATATTAGTTCAGAGGCTATACTAAATCTTGCCATAGCAACATTTACACTTGCCATTGTAATAGTTTGCTCAATATTTGCAAAAGGCTTTTTCAAATTAGTACCAATACTTATAGGTATAATTTGTGGCTATATACTCTGTGTAATCTTAAACTTTACAGGTATATATAAAATGGATTTCTCTCCTGTAATCAATTCTCCTTGGATAAATATTCCATTCAAAACAGTAGACGGTAGTGGAGTACCTTTTATGTCCTTACCAAAGTTTGAACTTGGAGCAATACTTTCTATCGCACCTATTGCACTTGTAACATTTATGGAGCATATAGGAGATATTACAACAAATAGTACAGTTGTAGGAAAAGACTTTATAAAAGACCCCGGACTTCATAGAACACTTCTTGGCGACGGTCTTGCAACAATGTTTGCCGGTCTTCTAGGAGGTCCTGCAAATACAACTTACTCTGAAAATACAGGAGTGCTTGCAACTACTAAAAACTATAATCCTAAATTACTTCGTGTAACAGCATTATTTGCTATAATCTTAGGTCTTTTAGGAAAAATAGGTGCTGTACTTCAAACAATTCCTTCACCGGTTAAAGGTGGTGTTGAGGTTATGCTCTTTGGTATGATTGCTGCGATAGGAATAAGATCACTTGCAGAATCAAATCTTGATTTCACACACTCAAGAAACCTAACCATTGTCGGACTTATACTAGTATTCGGACTTGGCTTTTCACAACTTGGAGGTATAAATGTTCAATTAGGCGAATACACACTAAATATTTCAGGTCTATTCATAGCAGTACTCGTGGGAGTTCTTATGAATAAAATCTTACCTGATGTAGATGATGTATCTAACTAAAGCTAGTATATTATAAAGTAAATATTAAAGTTGTTGTAAAACTAGCTTTTATGAATAGTACTATCTTCGTTGTTCTCTATTGAAATATAACAAAGTTATATTTATTCATTATTATATGTGATTTGTTCCCCTAAGGGGGGACAAATCACAATGGATAGATATTTTACGACAACTCTAATTAATAAAACACATTATAAGGGGAAATATATGATTAACAATTTAAATCTTGAAACTACAAAAAATATTTTTATAAACACTCATCCATTAATACAACATAAAATATCTCTACTTAGAGATAAGAGAACAGGAACTAATGAATTTAGAGCTTTGATAGGCGAAATAGGTATGCTTATGGGTTATGAGGCACTCAATGACTTACCTACTATGGATATTGAAGTTGAAACACCTATTGAAAAATGTCTATCTCCTGTAATTGCAGGTAGAAAGCTTGCAATAGTTCCTATATTAAGAGCAGGTCTTGGAATGGTTGACGGACTTTTAGCACTTGTACCGTCTGCAAAAGTAGGTCATATAGGACTTTATAGAGATGAGGAAACTCATTTACCTCATGAATACTATTGTAAATTACCTAAACCAATAGATGAAAGAACAATAGTTGTTTTAGATCCAATGCTTGCTACCGGAGGTTCTGCAATAGATTCAGTTACCCAAATAAAAGAACATGGTGGAAAAACAATTAAATTTATGTGTATTATAGCTGCTCCCGAGGGCGTTGAGGCACTTATGAAAGCACACCCTGATATACAATTATATGTAGGTCATCTCGACAGAGAACTTAATAAAGATGCTTATATCTGCCCGGGACTTGGAGATGCAGGCGACAGAATTTTTGGAACAAAATAGTATTCTAGCATTAATGGGTATCCTATAACATTAAGGATACCCATTAATACATGTAACAGTCAAAAAAATAGTTCATTCTCATGTCAAATAGTTAGTTGAGCTAACTATAAACACAACATTAGCAATTTTGACTATGCAAATTCTTATAAAGCTATTATAATACAATCTTTTTAATCTCGCCCTACCCACATGGGTAGTTTTTTACTTTTAAAAAAATTTTCTTGAATAAAAGCTTTAAATGTGTTAAACTTCCTATCTAAAATTAAAGTTAGAAAGAATAGGGGTTAAAGATGAAATTAAGTGCAAGAAATCAATTCAAAGGTACTATAATAAATATAAATGAGGGAGCAGTAAATGGTATTGTTTCACTAGATGTAAATAGTGAAATAATATCTGCTACTATCTCATTAAGTGCTATAAAGGAATTAGAATTAAAGAAAGGTGTTTCTGCTTTTGCAGTTATAAAAGCAACTGAAGTTATGATTGCAACAGAGTTACCTAAGATTTCAGCAAGAAATAGATTTAAAGGAACAGTTAAGGAAATTCAAGATGGTGCTGTAAATGATATTGTGGTATTAGACACAAAGCTTGGAGCAGTATCAGCTACTATTTCAAAAGCGGCAGTTAAAGAACTTGAACTTTCAGTAGGAAAAGAGGCATTTGCCATTATAAAGGCTACCTCAGTTATGGTAGGAATCTAAAAAATAAACGAAACTGTTGCAAAATATCTATCTATATGTGATTTGTCCCCCTACGGAGGACAAATCACATATAATGATGTATAAATATAACTTTATTGTTTTACGATAGAGAACAAAAAAGTTAGTAATATTTGTAAATATTAGTTTTGCGACACACTCGTTTATTTTTTACTTCTCATATTCTTTTCTAATTGTACCTATCTTTTTATCACTTCTAGTATCTCGTCCGTCTTTATTTCTAAAAGTTCCTGCTGGCAAGCCATGTTTCTTTTCAAAACTTCCAACTGTACAATCACTTCTTGTTTTTCTCATTATAATTTTCCCTCCAAATAATATTTATTGTTATTGTATCATAAAATTTACTTTAATACCATTCTTAAGTTACCTAAAATTACTTGTATGAAATCTCAAATTTTATTTTCAAACCTTAGAGCTTGAATATGATGACATCGATAAAAAAACTAAACTTCCAAAAGACATAGCAGATTTTTCATTAAAAGGTAGTTCTCAAGCTACCCAAATGAAAGCAGGAATAATACAACTAGGGGATAAGTCATATATGTTTCAAATAGAACTTAGGGACTCTAAACTACCATACTATAATACTTGTGTAAAAACAGCCTATACAGTAATTGATAGTTTTCTTATTGAAATAAGTTTTTCAAAACCGGCAGATAAATTATATGACTTCAATGATACAGAAAAAGAAATATTAAAATCCCTTGCAGTCAAACCTTTTGAAAGAACATATCTTGAATATTTTTATAAAAAAGAGCTGTAACACTCTCTTAGTGCAACAGCTCTTAATAAAAACTTCTAAGAAAATTACCTATCTTATCAAGTTTTTAGTTTTTTTCTCTAAAAATACTCATAAATAGGTTTCATCAACTTCTGCCTTGTCATTTCTACAAGTCCAAGTTTTGTAAAATCAACTGCTCTTGCCTTGACACTATCTTTGCTTAAAAGTAAATTTAATAAATCAAATATTTCTTTTTTATCTCTGTCATCTTTCATATCTATAAAGTCTATAATTATAATTCCTGAAATATTTCTAAGTCTTAGTAAAGAGGCAATCTCACTTACTGCCTCTAAATTTACTCTTTTAATTGTATCTCCTAGCTCTGTCTTTGCCTCATTCTTACCTGTATTTACATCTATAATAGTCATAGCCTCAGTATAGTCTATGACTAGATATGCCCCTGACTTAAGCCACACTTTTTTGGATAAAACATTTTCCATTAAGGTTTTTATAGAATATAAACTACTTAGTGTTATTCTTTCATCGTCATAAAGCCTAAGCTTAAAATTAAAGTTTAGGTCAATCTCTTTCATTTTCTTAAAATAAATGTCTATATCTTCAAATGCCTTATTTATATCAGTTATTACTTCAAGTTCATCAACATTTGAAATCTTTTTTATAAATTGGAGATATTTAGGTTCTGATTCTTTAAGTACCATTGGGGAGGTTCTATATCTTGAGTTGTGAATTAGTTCATTATATTCGCTTGAAAGTAGTTTAACTTCATTTTTTATAATGCTTATATCATCTATATCAAATGCCTTTGTACGCACCAATATATCCAAATTTTCCAAGGTAACATCTGATAATTGTTCTTTTAAAAGCTCTTTTTTGTTCTTATCTTTTATTTTTGAGGAAAATCTTATATTTCCTCTACCTCTACTTACTATAACATAAGTACCTGCAATATTTATATGTGAAGATGCTACCATTTGCTTTGTTTTTACTGATTCCTTACTTATTTGCACAATTATATCTTCCTGTTCGCAGAGCCTAGCACTTTCATTTACAAAGTTATGATATTTATTTTCTTCAAGGCTATAATAACAGAGTTCTTTTTCACTTTTATTTTTTTGAATTTCTATAAATGCTGCATTGATATTTTTTACAATGTTTTTTATTTTTGCAATGTGAATTGAGCCTTGAAATATATCTTCTTCAACTCCTATCTCCAATGCCTCATTATTTAAATATAAAATAGATATAATTTTCTCTCTAAATTTAGTAATTAAAATTCTATAATTATCTTTCATCTTTCCCTCTAATTTTCTTTGATTTTACTAAAGTTTATCAGAAAATGTGTTCTAATACAATATTTATAATTTTTAATACTGAAAGGCAACATACAACTTGGGGGTTTTCCTCGCTGTTGGCGAGGAAAACCCCCATTAATATATAAACAAAAAACTAAACTTATCTTTAGTCTATTATACCGGATATGCCTTAGCCTTTGTATCTGCCTTATCTAAATCAATACCTGTTTTTTGTGCCTCTCTATATTTGAAAAATTCTTCTGCAACTTTAGGGAAAAGGGCATAAGAAAGCACGTCTTCATCTTGTTGTTTCCACTTTGCACAAGCTTTTTCAAACTCGGGTAGTTGCGGCTTAATCAAATCTGCCGGTCTGCAAGTTATAGGTGTTTCATCTCCAATAACTTTCTTTTGTACCTCAGGATTAAATGGCTTAACAGTCTGTCCAAACTCTCCAAGCATTATCTTTTTGGATTCCTTTGGAACTATCTTATATCTTTCCCCTGAAATTACATTCATTACTGCCTGAGTACCTACTATCTGTGATGACGGTGTTACAAGAGGAGGCTCTCCAAAGTCCTTTCTAACTCTTGGAATTTCCTCTAAAACTTCACGATACATATCTTCTTTTCCTGCATCTTTTAACTGTTTGATAAGATTTGATAACATTCCTCCCGGAACTTGATAACGTAAAGTATTTATATTTACTCCAAGTACTTTTGGATTTAATAGCCCTGACTTAATAGCCTCTTCTCTAATAGGTGCAAAATAATCTGCAATTTCTGAAAGAAGATTAAGGTCAAGTCCTGTATCATAAGGAGTTCCTCTAAATGTTTCAACCATAACTTCAGTAGCTGCCTGACTTGTACCAAGTGCAAGTGGAGAAATAGCAGTATCTATAATATCGCAACCACTTTCAACAGCCTTTAAAAGTGTCATAGATGCTACACCTGAAGTATAATGAGTATGTAAATCAATCGGTAGTTTTGTAGACTCTCTAAGTGCCTTAACAAGTTCCTCTGCCGCATAAGGAGTTAGTAATCCTGCCATGTCCTTTATACATAAAGAAGTTGCTCCCATATCTTCAATTTTCTTTGCAATATCTTTCCAATAATCAAGTGTATAAGCATCTCCAAGCGTATAGCAAAGTGCTATTTGAGCATCTGCTTTTTCCTTAATTGTAGCTCTTACAGCAGTTTCAAGATTTCTTATATCATTTAAACAGTCAAAAATTCTTATTATATCAATACCATTTGCTACTGATTTTTGTACAAAATATTCTACAACATCATCAGCATAATGATTATAACCTAAAATGTTTTGCCCTCTAAAAAGCATTTGAAGTTTAGTATTTTTAAAGCCTGCTTTAAGCTTTCTAAGCCTATCCCAAGGGTCTTCATGTAGGAATCTGAGTGAGGCATCAAATGTAGCACCACCCCAACATTCAACTGCATGATAGCCGACCTTATCCATTTTATCTATAATAGGCAACATCTGCTCTGTTGTCATTCTTGTAGCTAATAAAGATTGATGTGCATCACGAAGAACTGTTTCTACAATCTTAATAGGTTTCTTTTCTATCATAGTAAATCCCTTTCTACTATTTGTTTATTTTTATTTTACTCCAAATATAGCCATAAATGTTCCTGCCGCAACAGCTGTTCCTATAACTCCTGCAACATTCGGTCCCATTGCATGCATAAGTAAGAAGTTAGTCGGATCAGCCTCAGCACCTACCTTTTGAGATACTCTTGCTGCCATTGGAACTGCTGAAACACCTGCTGAACCAATTAGAGGATTAACTTTACCTCCTGAAAGTTTGCACATAATCTTGCCAAACATAACTCCTGCCCATGTACCAAATGCAAAAGCTATAAGACCAAGTGCAACAATCTTAATTGTTGTAACCTTTAAAAATGCTTCTGCTGAAGTAGTTGCACCGACTGATGTACCAAGTAAAATAACTACTATATACATCAAAGCATTTGAGGCTGTTTCTGTAAGTTGTTTTACAACTCCACTTTCCTTAAATAAGTTTCCAAGCATAAGCATACCTACAAGTGGTGCAGTAGACGGTAAAATAAGGCTTACAACTATTGTAACTATAATAGGGAAAAGTATTTTTTCAAGTTTTGAAACAGGTCTTAACTGTTCCATTTTTATTTTTCTTTCTTCCTCAGTTGTAAACATCTTCATAATAGGTGGCTGTATTACAGGTACAAGTGCCATATATGAATATGCGGCAACAGCAATCGGCCCTAAAAATTCAGTTTGTTGAAGTTTTCCTGCAAGGAATATTGAAGTAGGTCCGTCTGCTCCTCCTATGATAGAAATTGCAGCGGCGGCCTTATCATTAAAGCCCATAAATATAGCTGCTAAATATGCAGTATATATACCAAATTGTGCAGCCGCTCCTAAAAGGAAACTCTTAGGGTTTGCAATCAAAGGTCCGAAATCTGTTTGAGCTCCTACACCCATGAATATGAGTGAGGGTAATATTGCCCACTCATCTAGTTTATAAAAATAATAAAGCAATCCACCTATACCATTTGATGAATTTTCAGGTTTTATCATAATATCAGGATAGATATTTACTAAAAGCATACCAAATGCAATCGGAACTAAAAGTAGTGGCTCAAAGCCTTTTCTTATTGCCAAATATAAAAATATACAAGCAACAAATATCATTATAAGATTTCCGAAAGTCATTCTAAGAAATGCAGTCTGTTGAAGAAGATTGCTTAGTGTATTAACAAGGTAATCCATTTAAAACCTCCAGTGTTTTTGTTTTGAATCTACTTTTTAAATTTACTTTAAAGTAGCAAGAACTTGTGAAACTTCTACTGCATCTCCATTTGAAACTTCTATACTTGCAACTACTCCGTCCTCAGGAGCAACTATTTCATTTTCCATTTTCATAGCCTCAAGTATAACTATCGGCTCTCCTGCCTTAACTGACTGTCCTACATTTGCCTTTATTCCTAAAATCTTACCCGGCATAGGAGAAACAACTTTTATACTTCCCTTTTCTCCTGAATTAGCTGTTTGAGCCTTAGCAGGTGTAGCAACAGGTACTACTGACTTCACAACCGGAGTTGCACCTACATTTTCCTCTACTTGAACTTGATATTGATTACCATTTACAGTAACTGTATAATTTTTCATTTTAAAATCCTCCTATACAACATTATCTTCTTACTTTTCTCTTGAAACTTCTAGCTGTTAAACCATTAGTAGTGTTTTCACTTTCATAAGCGGCTATTGATGCTGTTATTACTGCTATAAGTTCCTCATCGTCTAAAACAGGGTCAGCATTTACAATATTAACTTCATTAACTTCAGTTTCTTTTACTTCCTCTTTATCTTCTGTCTTAGCTTTTCTTTCCTCAAATTTTTTCTCAAAAATGCTTATATACTTAAACAAGCTTATTAAAAATGCAATAAATATGAGAACTACAAATACAACTCCCATTCCCATTAATGTATTAAAACCGGCATTTGACATTTTTTCGCCTATGGTATAATTAGGTACAAATGAAAGGCTGTCTATTCCCTTTAAGTTTCCCGGTAAGATAATTGAAACTTTTGCATCTCTCTTTGAACCTGTTATATCCATATGGATTACATAACCGTCTTTTTTATCTCCGGTTACAACTACATCTTTATAACCGGTAATATCTCCTATAATTTTTTTATTATCATAGTAATTTTGGTATACTGCAACCATATTTCTGTTTCCGGAATCTTCAGATTCTTTTATGGCCTCTGATATTTGCTCATCACTTAAGCCTGATAAACTTTGAATAAATTGTGGTGCTACCTGTTTTAAGCTTTCAATATTCGGATCTGAAACTTCATTTTTTTCTTCACTTTTACAAGCAGCTAAATTAAATAATGCAAAAACAAAAATGAAGAAAAAAAGTAATCTTTTAATCTTATGTTTCATCACTTAACCTCATTAAACCGTACCATGCTTTTTAGCCGGACGATCCTCTTTCTTTGTAAATAACATTTCAAATGCAATAACAAGTCTTTTTCTTGTTTCACTTGGTGCTATTATATCATCCACATATCCTCTTTTTGCAGCTGAAAGTGCTGATGACTGTAAACTCTCATACTCAGTAGCCTTTTTTACTAAATCAACATTTTCATCTGCATAAATAATCTTTGCCGCCATATCCGAACTCATCATTCCTATTTTTGCATTGTCCCAAGCATATACTATATCAGCACCTATTGACTTTGAGTTCATAGTAATGTAGGCACTTCCATATGCCTCTGAAAGTATAACACTTACCTTAGGAACTGTTGCATTGGCATAAGCATAAGTAAGCTTTGCCGCAGCCTTTGCAAGATGCTTTTCAGCACACTCACTTGCCTCAAAACCTACAATATCTACAAGTGTAAGCACCGGAATATTAAATGAATCACAGAATTCTACGAACCTAGCAGCCTTTCCTGCTCCTTTTGAAGTAAGTTTCTTGTCAAATTCTGCCTCAATACTTAAATCTTCTGAGTAAATCTTACTTCTATTTGCAACTACTCCAACAGTATTTCCATTGAGTCTTATAAATGATGTAACCATTTCAGGGGCAAAATCTTTTTTTACTTCAAGATAGAAATTATTGTCTGAAATATGTTTAAGTACTAGAGAAGTATCTCCATTATAATTTTCTATGTCAACACTTCTGTTTAAATCATCAAGACATTCATCATAAGATAAATCATCTTCATTATTAGACGGAAGTATAGTTACTAAATCTCTTATTCCTTTTAATATTTCTTCCTCAGTTCCTACAAAATCAACTAAATCTGTTTCTTTTGATTTAAACTTTGCAGCTGAATAATCATTTTTATCAATATGATTATTTGGCACTGCATTTGGAGAAGATACAAAAAGCTTTGCCTTATCTTTTTCCATAAATGTAAAATCTGCAAGTGATAGGCTTACTGCCATTCCCCCACCACAATTACCAAATACTGCTTGAATTTGAGGTACTACACCACTTGCTAAAGTTTGACTTAAATACAATTTTCCAAAAGCATCAAGAGCATCAGTTGCCTCTTGAAGTCTTAAACCTGAACAATCTAAAAGCCCTATAATAGGAGCTCCCATTTTTACAGCTTGTGAATATAAATCAGCAATCTTTTTAGCATGCATTTCTCCCATAGATCCACCAAGTACAGTAGCATCTTGGCTGTATACATACACTAAAGCATCACCTATTGTACCGTAACCGGTAATAACTCCGTCCCCCGGTTTCTTTTCATCAGTCATATTGAAATCAGTGTTTCTTGCTGTTATGAAACTTCCAATTTCAACAAAACTATTGCCGTCAAGTAAACCCTCAATTCGGTTAATTGCCGGTGTTTTTGCTTTCTGACCCATATCTTGTAAACCTCCGTCTATATTTTTACATTGAAAACAAACAGAAATGCCAATTAATTCTATAATTAAAAGTTATTTTATAGATAATTTGTATAATATTTTAAAATACTTTTAGCAAACATTAATCAAAATCAAAAGGCAAATTCAATTTAATTCTATAACATTTTTATTGTTATTGCAATAACAAAAACTAAAAAAGAAGTTAAAAAAATACCGGTACAGCTAATGCAGCTTACCGGTATAAAATCAGAACTTTTACATAACTATCCTATGCTTACCCTATCTATTTCTTTTAATTCCTCATCTGAAAACTTAGTATTTTTTATAGTTTCTATATTATCAAATATCTGAGCAGGTTTTGATGCTCCAATAAGTACACTTGTTACAAAATCATCTTTTAAATTCCATGCAAGTGCCATTTGTGCAAGACTTTGACCACGTTTTTTTGCAATTTCATTTAAAGCTCTTATCTTTTCTAATACCTCTTTAGTCAAATTCTGTGATTTTAAAAATCTTCCGTCGCTCATAATTCTACTGTCCTCAGGGATACCATTTAAGTATCTATCACTTAAAAGTCCTTGCTCAAGAGGGCTAAAGGTTATAATACCTTTTTTTAACTTATATGAGGTTTCTTTTAATCCGTTATTTTCTACTGTTCTATCAAGTATGGAATATCTATTTTGATTTATTATAAATGGTACATGCAAATCCTTTAAAATTTGACTGGCCTTTTCTAAAGTCTTTCCGTCATAGTTTGAAAGTCCGACATAAAGTGCTTTCCCTGAGTTTACTATGCTTGCCAACGCTCCCATACTCTCCTCGAGAGGGGTTTCAAAGTCCATTCTATGATGATAAAATATATCCACATATTCAAGTCCAAGTCTTTTTAAACTTTGGTCAAGACTTGCTATAAGATATTTTCTACTGCCACCGTCGCCATAAGGGCCTTTCCACATGTCATAGCCTGCTTTAGTACTTATGATAAGTTCATCTCTATACTTTCCAAGGTCTTCTTTAAGAATTATTCCGAAGTTTTTTTCTGCACTTCCTGCTGCCGGCCCATAATTATTGGCTAAATCAAAATGTGTGATACCATTGTCAAATGCAGTAAAACATAGCTCTTTCATATTAGCAAAATTTGCCTTATCTCCAAAATTATGCCAAAGCCCTAGTGATACTCTAGGTAGTTTTAAACCACTCTCTCCACATCTTGAATAAATCATATCATCATATCTTTTTTCACTTGCTAAATACATAGGTACTCCTTTTTATAATAAATATTTTACATCTTCTTTGGTGCTGTAATTCCAAGCATCCATATACAATCTTCAAGTATAACTTTTGTAATGTCAATTAGTGCAAGGTAAGATTCTTTCTTAGAAATATCTTCCTCTCTAAGAATATTTACTTCATGATAGAATGAATTGAAAGCATTTGCAACTGCATAAATATATTGGCAAATTCTATGAGGTGCAAACTCTTTCCAAGAACCCTCTATAACATCTAAAAACTTACTAAGTTCAAGCTTTAACTTCTTTTCAACATCTGAACTTGAATTTAATAGTTTTGAGGTGTCAACATTATACTCATAGTTAAGGCTAGGGTATTCATATATATCCTTACTCTTTACTACATTTACCTCTAAGCCAAGACTCTCTTTATACTTTGCTAAAATAGAATTAATTCTAACTATGGTATATAAAATATAAGGTCCTGTATTTCCCTCAAATGAAATAAATCTTTCAATATCAAATATATAATCTTTTGAGGCTTGATTTGATAAATCTCCGTATTTAATAGCAGAAAGTCCGACTATTTTTGCTGTGCTTAATGCCTCATCTTTTGAAATATCACGATTTTCTATAATCTTTTCATAAACTGCATTTTCTATATCGCTTATAAGATTTTCAAGCCTCATAACACCACCGTCCCTAGTTTTAAAAGGCTTTCCGTCTGTTCCGTTCATAGTACCAAAACCTATGAAAGAAAGTCCCTTGTCCTCACTTACGATACCTGCTTTATTGGCTACTCTAAAAAACTGTGTATAATGTAGTTCTTGTCTTTTGTCTGCGATATAGATATAGCTGTCAGGGTTAAAATCTTTTTCTCTTTCTACTAAAGTTCCTAAGTCAGAGGTGGCATAAAGGGCTGCTCCGTCAGATTTTCTAATAATGCAAGGAGGTAGTTCCTTGGTATCGCTTTCCTTTGCAATGTCAACGACCAAGGCTTTATTTGAAGTATAAGCAATCTTTCTGTCCTCAAGGTCTTTAATCATGTCAGGTATATACTTTTGTGCATCTGACTCGCCTTTCCATAATTCAAAATGTACGTCTAAGCTATCATAATTTTTTTTCAAATCAGTTTTTGAAACATTTAAAATATGCTCCCATATCGCTCTATAAGCTTTATTTCCGGTTTGAAGTTCATAGGTTGCTTTTGCTGCTCTTTCTTTAAATGCCTCATCTTCTTTTGACCTTTTGGAGGCGTTTGGATACATTTCCTCCAGCTCACTTATGCTAAATGGGGGTTCTTTAGGGTATTCTCCCTTATAACTTTCATCAAAGTAAACTAAGTCAGGTTTTCTCTCCCTTAGTTCCTCTATAACAAGACCCATTTGTAAGCCCCAATCTCCCAAATGAACATCTCCTATCATTTCATTTCCCATATAAAGCCCTATTCTTTTTAGGCTTTCTCCTATTACTGCTGAACGAAGATGACCAATGTGTAGTGGTTTTGCAACATTTGCACCACCGTAGTCAATGATTATTTTTTTACTTTGAAATGTATTAAGTCCAAACTTTTTGTTTAAAGACATTTCCTTAATATAATTTGTAAGTGCCTCATCGCTTAAATTTATATTTATAAAGCCGGGCATAACAGCCTCTATTTTTTCAAAAAGCTTATCTGAAACTAATTTTAAAACAATCTCATTTGCAATATCTATCGGCTTTTTCTTATGTAGTTTTGCTAGAGCCATTGCACCATTACACTGATATTCACATAAATCAGGGCGATTTGAGATTCCAACTTTTCCATAAACTTTGTCATATCCACATTCCTCAAATGCCTTTTCAAGTTTTTCGCTAAGTATATCAAGTATCTTTTTCATTAAATTTCCCCTGCTAATTAAGATTAATGCGATGTAGCTAGATAACCACATCGCATCTACATTTTTCTTTCAAGTAAGACTTAATAAATATTTAGGCTCTTGAGAGATATTCTCCTGTACGAGTATCAATCTTAATCTTATCGCCTATATTTACAAACAATGGTACATAAACTACTGCACCTGTTTCAACAGTAGCAGGCTTTGTAGCTCCTTGTGCTGTATTTCCTGCAAATCCCGGTTCTGTTTCAGTTACTTCTAGCTCAACTGAAAGTGCAGGCTCAACTGAGAATACATTACCATTAAATGAGCAAATCTTAACCATATCATTTTCTTTTACGAACTTAAGTGAATCTCCTACCTTTTCTGCATTTAATGCAATCTGATCAAAGGTTTCAGTATTCATAAAGTGGAACATCTCACCGTCTGAATAAAGATATTGCATATCTGCTCTATCAATTCTTGCAGGTGGAAACTTCTCTGTTGGACGAAAAGTTCTTTCTACTACACTTCCTGTAATAACATTTCTTATTTTAGTTCTTACAAACGCTGCTCCCTTACCCGGTTTAACATGCTGAAACTCGACAATCTGAAAGACCTGTCCCGGTTCAAGCTCCAAAGTAAGTCCATTTTTAAATTCACTTGCTGAAATCATACTAAATATTCCTCCATTACTTTCCTATAAGCTATGCAAAACTTAATTTTATATATTTTGCACATGTCTACTATTGAAATAGCAAATTCTTACATACATGCTAATATGATATACTAAAAAAGTGCTAAAGGCAAGTAGTAAAATTTCATATTTAAAAAAGCTATTTGTAAAACTCAAAAACATTTCCACCACATTCTTTGATAAGTTCATAATCATGTGTAATTACAATCACAAGCTTTCCCTCATTTTTCATATCCTGTATATATTTTGCAATTCTTTTCATCTGTAAGCTGTCAAGTCCACTTGTAGGTTCGTCAAAGATTACAATAGGCTTTTTACTTACCTTTGCCATAGCGATTAAAAGTCTTTGCTTTTCTCCACCTGATAAGATTTGAGGGTGAAACTCTTTTTTATCTAATAATCCAAGTTCTTGTAATACCGTTTCTTTTAAATCAGTATCATCACTTGTAATTGAGATTTCCTGCCATACAGATTCAGTAAATAACTGATAATTTACATCTTGCATAACTAGGGATATATAATCATAACTTTTAGACATTTTAGTCTTTTCATAAAAGCTTTTTCCCTTACCCTTTATAAGATTACAAAGTTTTTTTACAAATGTAGACTTACCTACACCATTCTTACCTATAACAAAGTAAATTCCCTTGTCAAAGTCCGGTGAAAAGTCTATAATAAGTTCATTTTCATAACTTACTTTATAATCTAAGCAACTAAGTATAGTTGAGGCTTTAGCATTGTTTTTATTATTTAAAATGTCTATTTGATAAAAATTTTCCTTAGCAAAATCTTCTTTTTTTATTTCGTCAAATGCTCTTAGTTCATGCTTTTTTCTAATGTCTTCTAAGTTACACTCAAAGTCTTTTTTATCATAGTTAAACATTTCTCCATTTTCAATAACACATAATTTATCAAAAATGTCTTTTAAATAATAAAGCCTATGTTCTGCTACAATAACTATCTTTCCCATATTTTTTAGCTTTACCAAGGTATCCCTTAGCCAACGAACCGACTCCCTATCAAGTGAGGCTGACGGTTCATCAAATATGTAAATTTCATTATTCATGCAGGCAACAGAAGTTATTGCTACAAGTTGCTTTTCTCCTCCTGATAAAGTAAATATATCTCTTTCAAGAAATTTTCCTGTATTCAATAATTTTGTGTATTCATCAATAGTTTTTAAAATCTCATCTTTTGGAATGTTTCTATTTTCAAGTGCAAAAGCAAGTTCATCAGTGGTATTTATACAATAAAATTGTGTTTTTGGATTTTGAAATACAGTTGAAATGTACTTTGCCCTTTTTGAAATGTCATCTTCAAAAATATTTTTCTCATTGTAAATGATTTCGCCTGCCAGTTTCGCCTGTAAAACCTCAGGAATTATGCCATTTAATACTTTCAAAAGACTGCTTTTACCTGAACCTGACTTTCCTGTAATTACTGTGATTTCTCCTGAATTTATTGTTAAGTTTATATTTTTAAGTAGGGAAATGTTTTCATAATCAAGGCTTAAATTTTTAATTTCCAGCATACTTGCCTCCAATGTAAAATGCAATCAATATAAACATAAGTATAAAGAAAAAATAATCAATTAATTTAAACTTACTTTCATGAATACTACTTCTTTTTTTGCCTACCTCAAGTCCTCTTGTAAGTGCTGATACACTTACCTCATCAGCTGTTCTCATCAAAAGCATCATCAAAGGAACAAACCTATATTCAAACATTTTCATCGGATTAAGTAACATCTTCGGTTTAATTAAGCCATGCATATACATTGCATCTCTTATTTGGTTATAGTCTGACTTTGTTGTATAGAAAAATCTTGCCATTACAGTCATCGGAATAATGACTTGGTCAGGTAATTTCATTTTTCCAAGCGAATATACAATTTCTCCAATATCAGTTGTTAGAAATGTGTAACTTCCCATAGCTACCCCGGGTAACATTCTTATTGAAATCATAACCATAAACAAAAGCAATGAAGTAAGTATACCTGTTACATGATATAAAAAATATTGTTGTAAAACGGCAGCAATAATTATAAAAATCATATTTTGTATACCTTGCTTATACTTTCCGTCTATTATAAATAAAATGTATGGTAACACAGAGGCGGCAATGGCAACATAAATGAACTTTTGTTGTAAATTTCCAAGTAATAAAACATAAGATAAAACAACAGTAGTAAAAAGCTTTGTCCTAAAATCAAGTTTTAATCTCGATTTCTTTTTTGTAACGTTTTTAAACATCTTCTACCATGCCTGCCTTTACAAAATGCTTTTTAAGTATTTTAATTCCTATAGTGCAACCCATATACATGCCTATAAAACCAAGTATTATTACAAGAATTAATGACCAATTAGGTAATGCTTGATTAAACTTTCTTGCATAGTCCTCGCCATATCCTGCATCTACAATATGTTTTAGATAATCTTCTCTAAAGAAAAATATAGGTATCCAGTTACCAACACTTGATAACGCCAAGGTTACAACTGCAAGTCTTGAATATTTTACACTCTTATAATCTCCCATTTTAAGCACAATTTCAGCTAAAATTCCTCCTATTATACTTGTAATAAGCATATATATAGTATGTCCTGATATTAAAAATGCAAGTGCCATAACTATTTGCTGAATAAATAACATTCCTGCTTTTTTAATTCTTGTTGTATAAAGCATATATACTGAACCTGTAAATATTCCTATTATAAACGGAATAAAGGGCATAAGAAATGGAAAAAACCCCAACATTCCAAAAATAAAAGTAACTAAAACTAACAATACTGAAAATAAACCTGCATTAATTAAATCTCTTACATTTAAACCTTTTGTATTCATAAACACCTCCTAATATTTACCTTGTAAAACTAAATTTATACCATACCTGCTTTTACAAAATGTTTCTTTAAAATTGAAATACCTATTGTGCAACCTATAAATGTTCCAATCATTCCAAGTATAGTCATAGGAACTAAAGCCCACTGTGGTAAAACACTCATCATTCTGTCTATATAATCCTGTGAATATCCTGTTTGTAACATTCTTTCTATATACTTATCTCTCCCTATAAATATAGGTATCCAGTTACCTATACCACCTATTGCAGCCACAACAAATGCAAATCTTGCATATTTTACACTATTGTAATTTCCCATTTTAAGCACAATCTCAGCTAAAATAGCACTTATTATAGTTGTAAAAATTATCCATATTCCATGTGCTGTAAGACCGAACAAAAGTGCTACAATTAACTGCTGAATAAATAACATTCCTGCTTTTTTAATTCTTGTGCTATAAAGCATATTCACTGACCCTGTAACTAGTCCTACCATAAACTGAGTAAGTGGAACTAATACAGGTATAAAACCTATAAAACCGGATAGAAAAGTTAAAATTGCAACTAATATACCAAATAAACCTACATTAATCAAATCCCTTACATTTAAACCTTTTGTATTCATATGACCTCCTAAATTTTATTTTATCATTTAAAATAAAATTTTAATATCTATATTCTTCTACAAGTTCAGCACTTTCAACTAAATTCTTATAAGTCTTTGATATTGAAAGTAACTCTTTATGCTTTCCGAAAGCCTCAACCTTTCCGTCATTAAGCACAACTATCTTATCTACATTTTCAATAGACTTAAGTCTATGAGAAATGATAACTACTGTCTTATTCATTGTAAGCTTATTCAAGCTTTCCTGTATCTTTTTCTCATTTTCCACATCTAAAGAGGCTGCTATCTCATCAAGTATAATAATTGGAGAATTTTTTAAAAATGCCCTTGCAATGGAAATTCTCTGTCTTTCTCCACCTGAAAGAGTTGCTCCATTTTCTCCGATTATAGTATCATAACCATTTGGTAACTTTTCTACAAACTCCTCACAATTTGCAAGTCTTGCCGCATTTTTTACTTCTTCATCGGTTGCATTTAAATTACCTATTCTTATATTTTCAAGCACTGAAGAATTAAATAATGTAACCTCTTGAAAAACTATTGAAATCTTACTAAATAATGACTTTGTAGAAATATTTTTAATGTCCATATCTGAGATTTTTATACTTCCCAAATCATAATCATAAAGTCTTGAAATAAGCCTTAAAATACTTGTTTTTCCGCAACCTGAGCTACCTACAAGTGCTGTAACCTCATTTTGATTTGCTGTGAAACTAACTCCCCTTAATACTTTGGTATCTTTATCATAGCCAAACTCAACATTTTCAAATTCTATATTAAAGTCCTTTAAGCCTACATCTTCACCCTCTTGCAACTTAGTTTCTCTAAGTTCCTTAATTCTTTGTATCATAGAATCCAAATAAAAAAGTTCTGCAAGACTAAACATAATTCCCTCAGAGCCTTCTTTTAGCTTTATGGCTGCAAGTAAGTAACCTATAAAATAAAGTAAACTAAGTCCTTTAGTAAATAAAATAGCACCTGTTATTAGAACTAATACAAGCTCAAGATAAAGCAAAACACCTATTAAATTCATAAGAAAACCAACAGTAAGTTCAGATTTTATATGTATCTGTTCGCTAACTTCCATATCCTTATAAAGTTTATCTTTTACTTTTTTAGAAAGACCAAAGCTTTTAATTTCTTGTTGTAATTCAATAGTTTCTTGAAAGCTTTCAGAGTTCTTTCTTAGTTTGTCATAGTATATTTTTTGATTTTTTATCTGTATTTTCTTTGTAACCCAAAGCAAAATATAGGCTGCAAGTATAGGTAGTATAGTTGCAAGTCCAAGCACCGGATTACCTAAGATTAACATTATAGAAACTATTATAAAAAATCCTGCAAAACCTATTGTTTTACCTATTGCATGTGAAAGTGCATGCTCAATAGCATTTACATCTTCCATTATAGTTTGAGCAAGATCTGACAAGTCATGTTTTGAAAAATATGACAGAGGAAGTCTTGCCATAATGGTTGAAATCTCTATTCTTAAGTTTTCACTTTCTTTATAGGTAGCATTATATAAGGCATTATAATCCAAATTTAAAAGAACATATATCGCAATAATAACTATAACAGATGCTATAAAATAGAAAGTATTACTTGCACTAACTCCAAAAATAAATTTATTCATTATCATCATAAGAAGTATTGCAGGTAACATATTGACTACATATACAAAGAAACTTGTAGTACTTGCACCAATTAAATCATTTGCACCTTGATCTGTAATAGCAAATATATTTTTAAGATAATTTTTCATTTAAAACCCTCCAATCATTTGCCTGTGCATACATATCTTGAAAATGTCTATATACCTTGCCTAAACTCATAAGCTTACTATCATTTCCACGCTCTATAATCTTTCCATTTTCAAATACAAGTATCTCATCTACATTTTTAATACTTGTAAGTCTATGAGCAATCATTATAACAGTCTTATCTTTCATAAGATTGGAAAATGCTTTCTGCAACTCATGTTCATTTTCAGGGTCGATTGCAGCACTTGCCTCATCAAAAATAATTATTTTAGCGTCCTTTAAAATAGCTCTTGCTATAGCTATTCTCTGCTTTTCTCCTCCTGAAAGATAAACTCCCTTTGAACCTATTATAGTATTTTCTCTGTCCTTAAATTTTTTTGTTATAGAGTCGCAACCTGCAAGTTGCATAGCTTTTAAAACTTCTTCTTTGCTTGCTTTGTCATTTGCAAGGGCTACATTTTCATATAAGCTTATTTTAAATAATTTCGGCTCTTGAAATACAAATGCTATATTTTTTATAATTGCATCTTCTGAATAACTTTCAAGAGGTTTACCCCCAATTTTTATCACTCCCTTATTTACTCTATAAAAACCTGAAATAAGTTTTACAACTGTACTTTTGCCACTTCCACTAGAACCAACTAAAGCATAGGATTTTCCTGATTCAAGTTTAAAACTCATGTTCTCAAATACAGGTTTATCTGCATATGAAAATGTTACATCTTCAAATTCAATGTTATAATTATCAAAATGAGTTTCTTTTCCAAAACTTATTTTATTTTCCTGCATTTCATTATATAAACTTTCAAGTTTGTCTATTGCATCTTTTGCTTGGAACATATACATACTTATATACATTATTTTTAACATATAGTTAAACATTGCACCACTTAATAAAAGTAACATAATAAGTTCAACCACAAAACCCTTAGGGTTTGAGTCAACATTCATAAATAATAATATTATGGGAATTAAGATTGCAATAAGTGCAAAAAATAGTGTTTGATATAAAACATAAGAAGTTTTACAACTCATAGAATAATTAAGTGCAAGTTTTGCATATTCTTTTATAGCATTATTTAGTGCCTTAAAACTTCTTACATCTACACCAAATATCTTTATTACCTGCATTCCTCTTATATACTCAACTGTTTCGGAACTAAGTCTTTCAAGCGACTCAGTATAAGCCTTCATAAAGCTTTGCTCGCCTGTCATACCTGAAATTAAAAATACACTAACAACAATAAGTACAGTTAGAACTATACCAACTCTAAGACTTATTGCATAACCTAAAATTAATGCAAAAATAGGTAAAAGTAATGCTCCTGTATTATCAGGAATTAAATGTGCCACTGCCATATGTGTTTTTGCAGCATTATCATCGAGAATTTTTCTTGTTCTTCCGGATGAATTCATATCAAAAAATCTAAAACTTGCCCTTGAAAGCCCCTCAATACCATGTTTTCTTAAGTTGGTTTCAAGTCTAAATGCAAATAGATGTGAAAGCATAAGCGAAGTAAAATAACAAAACGCTCCACAAAGCAATATTCCTGCAAAAATAGCTGCATACTTAACTACCTGACTTACTTCATTTTCAATAATTAATTTTTTAAGAAAAATGTATAAGTTATAAAGTGCAACTATTTGTAATCCGGCAGCCACTACCGAGAATAAACTCGAGAGTATAATTAAGTACCTTTTTTCAGGCACATAATTTAACAACTTCTTATATACTTTTAACATATATTACCTCCTATTTATATCCCTTTCAGCCAAGACTTAAAAATTAAAAATACTATATTTACTAATACTTTCTTATTTATTTAGCATCTTTTTATTTTTATAGTCTATAATGTACTGATTACACAGGATATATTGTACTACTTTATTTAATATGCTACAATATGTCTAAAATCAATATGTCTGATAGGAATATTGGCTAAAAGGAATATTTTACCCTAAACAATGTAAATAAGCCATTCCTTACCACTTTTAAAGGAGTACTTTATGGAAAAATTTTATCAATTTATAGAAAGATTGGGTTTTACACTTTACGAGAACAATAAATACTGCAAGATTGGAAAATCCTACTATCTTAATAATGAGATTATGGAGGGAACATATTGGTTTTATGAAACGGAAAACTATATAATGAATATACATGATTTCTTTATCAAAAAAGAACATGTAATGCATACATTTCCTGATTTAAGCCCCTTTATGTCCTTTTGCTCAACTTATATAATTACAGGTAGTGGCGAAAGTTTTTATCCATATCAAACACTTTCTTCAAACTCAATGTATATAAACATTGTAAAAGATATTGCAGATTCAAGATTTAGATGCCTTATGCATGCTAATTTTCCTTATATAACCGTGGGAATAAACTTTAAAGAAAACATAATAGACAGTTTCCTAGCTGACCTAAAAAAAGATAAGAATTTCAAAATTTCAAGTATGTTCTTTGATACTAAGGAAATGATTACTGCTCCAATAGGCAAACTTGCAACTACTATATTAAACTGCGATATGGACAGCTTTGTAGCCAAATTTTTTCTTGATGCAAAAGCAAAGGAATGGTTAAGTATTACACTGGATGCATATTTAAAAAAAGAAAAATTACAAGGTATTTCTGACAGTGATGAGGACTCTATAAAAAATGTAACCAATTATATAAATGACCACTATGCCTTGAATATCTCACTTGAAATTCTTGAAAAAATCTCAATGATGAGTAAAACCAAGTTAAAGAACTTATTTAAGCAAAAATATAATATGAGTATCACTGAATATATACAAAGAAAAAGAATGAATATTGCAGAAACCCTGCTTATTACAGGCAATTTAGATATAAAGGCAATAGCAAAATCAGTAGGCTATACCTCTCATAGTAAGTTTACTTCTTATTTTAAAAGATATAAGGGAATTTACCCTCGAGATGTAAAAAGGTTAGGGGAGAAATTAGAAAACAAGTAGTTTATTTATTCATTATTATATGGGATTTGTCCCCCTACG
>CALALP010000048.1 GCA_937925515.1 uncultured Lachnoanaerobaculum sp.
ATATCACTATTTAATTAGGGGGTTTTCCTCGCTGTCGGCGAGAAAAACCCCCTATAAACAAAAATAACTATATAATAGTGAATAAATATATCTTTTTGTTCTCCAATACCTTACTTCTCTCTAATTTCCTGTATAAAGCTTATAGTATCTTCCTTGTTGCTCTAGGAGTTCATCATGACTTCCTCTTTCAATAATTCTTCCATTCTCAAGTACCATAATACAATCAGCATTTTTAACAGTTGATAATCTATGTGCGATTACAAATGTAGTTCTTCCACTCATAAGTGCGTCCATTCCTTTTTGCACTAATCTTTCAGTTCTGGTATCTATTGAAGAGGTTGCCTCATCAAGTATAAGTACAGGTGGGTCTGCGACTGCTGCTCTTGCGATTGCAATAAGCTGTCTTTGACCTTGTGAGAGTCTGCCTCCCTCGCCTCTTATAATAGTGTCATAACCTTGTGGGAGTCTTTCAATAAATCCTGCCGCATTTGCAAGTTTGGCTGCTTGTTTACATTCTTCATCAGTAGCATCAGCACGACCGTATCTTATATTTTCCATTACAGTATCTGTAAATAGATTAGTTTCTTGCAAAACAATTCCAAGGCTCTTTCTTAAATCAGCCTTTTTAATATCTTTTATATCAATGCCGTCATAGCTGATAACGCCTTTTTGTATATCATAGAATCTATTAATAAGGTTTGTAATAGTTGTTTTTCCTGCACCTGTTGAGCCTACAAAGGCAACTTTTTGACCTTTATACGCATAAAGATTAATGTCATGCAAAACAGTTTTTTCTTCATTATAGCCAAAGTCAACATCTTTCATAACTATTTTGCCCTCAAGTTTTGTATAGGTAGCATCTCCATTTGTTTTGGTACTTTTCCAAGCCCATTTTCCGGTATTTTTTTCTACTTCTACAATATCCGAATCTTTTTCTTCTATATTTACAAGTTTTATATTGCCTTCATCTTCCTCAACTTTTTCTCCCCATAGCTTATAAATTCTAGTTGCTCCGGCAGCAGCCTTTGCAACAGCATTCATCTGTTGGCTTATCTGTGAAAATGGCTGATTAAAGCTCTTTATAAGTGCAAGAAATGCTACTACACCTCCTATGGTAAGTCCAAAAAGATTATTTAGTGCAAACATACTTCCTACTACTGCACATATAACATAATTAATATTTGCTATTTGAAAGATAACAGGCATTAAAATATTTGCTAAACTATTTGCCTTATATGAGCTATCTCTAAGTTCATCATTATACTGTTCAAACTTCTTGGTAGTTTCATCTTCATGGCAAAATACTTTTATTACCTTTTGGCCACTTATCATTTCTTCAACATAACCATTTAACTTACCCATACCGACTTGTTGATTTACAAAGTTCTTACCTGACAGTTTTGCAACTTTACTGCTTATATAAAGCATTATTCCTATAAGTAAAAATGCTACCAAGGTCATAATTGGACTTAACATAAGCATTGCTACTGTAATACTTATTATAGTAGCTATTGATTCTGTAAGCTGACCCATTGAATTTAGTATAAAATCTCTAAGTGTGTCAATGTCATTTGTATAAACAGACATTATATCGCCATGTGAATGTGTGTCAAAGTATCTAATAGGAAATTTTTCCATGTGTGAAAATGTTTCATATCTTATTTTCCTTATAGTCCCTTGTGCTACATAAATCATCATTCTAACTGCTACATAAGAACCTGTAACACCTATTGCATAAAAGGTCGCCACTCTAAGTATTGCATACAAAAGAGGTGTGAAGTTAGGGCTTTCTTGATTCATAAGTGGAATAATGTAACCGTCTATAAGTGTTCTCATAAATGTAGTTCCTTGAACTACTGCAAGTGAGTTTATAATTATTCCTACAACCGATATAATAAGTTGAATTGGATAGTTTTTAAAAACATAACCTATAATTCTACCCAAATCTCTATAATTATTATTCTTTTTTTCCATATCTACTCTCCCATTCTATCAAAGTCGCCACTTGTTTCCATTTGAACCTCAGCAACTGCTTTGTAAATCTTATTATTTTTAAGGAGATTCTCATGTGTATCAAAGCCGTCTACTCTACCGTCATCTAAAACTATAATCTTATCTGCGTCCTTAACAGATGAAAGTCTTTGAGCAATTATAATCTTAGTAATCTCAGGCACATATTCTTTTAGTGCTAAACGTATTTTTGCATCCGTTGCAGTATCTACTGCTGAAGTAGAATCATCAAATATAATAATCTTAGGTTTCTTTAGCAATGCTCTTGCAATACAAAGTCTTTGCTTTTGACCTCCGGATACATTACTTCCTCCCTGTTCAATATATGTATCATATTTGTTTTCAAACTTTTCTATAAACTCATCTGCACATGCAATCTTGCAAACTCTTTTACAGTCCTCCAAGGTAGCATTTTTATCTCCCCAACGTAAATTTTCAAGTATAGTACCTGAAAATAATTCATTTTTTTGAAGTACCATACTTACACTATCTCTTAGTACCTCTAAATCATACTCTCTGACATCAATTCCTCCTACCTTTACACTTCCATTTTCTACATCATAAAGTCTTGAGATAAGATTTGCCAAAGAAGTTTTTGAACTTCCCGTACCTCCTATTATTCCGATAGTTTGTCCTGATTTAATATCTAAGTTTATATTGCTAAGTGCGTATTTGTTACTACCTTTTTTGTATGAAAAATCAACATTTTCAAATAAAATACTTCCGTCTTTAACTTTGGTAATGCCATTTAAAGGATTTGTTAAGTCAATTTTTTCATCAAGTACTTCTATAACTCTTTTAGCATTTGCCTCTGAAAGAACAATTCCTACCAAGGTTATAGCAACCATTAAAAGGCTTATAATTACATTGGTTATATAGGAAAATAAGCTTGTAAGTTCTCCTGTGGTAAGCTCATTTGCTACAACCATTCTTGCACCAAACCAAGATAATGCAAGCATACATATATATAATGTAAGACTTACTATCGGAATCAATGCCATAACCTTAACTTCTGCCTTTATAAATAAATTATAAAGTTCAGTTATAGAACCAAGAAACTTTTGTATCTCACTATCTTCTTTTACAAAGCTCTTTACTACTCTAATTCCTTTTACATTTTCCTGAATTTTTGAGTTAATATCATCATACTTATTAAAGGCATTTTCATATAATTTAAATGCAGGTAAAATTAAAACTACAAGTGTTACGGCAAAAGCAATTCCTGCAACAAAAAATATAGTTGAAAGTTTAGGGCTTATTGATATTATTAGAAATAATGATGATATAAGTGTGATAGGCGAACTCATCAACATTCTAAAAGACATCATATAAGTATTTTGTATATTATTTACATCTGTTGTAATTCTTGTAATAAGTCCTCCGGTTGAAAACTTATCTATATTTGCAAATGAAAACTTTTGTACTTTTTCAAATACTGCAAGTCTTAGATTTGCCGCAAAGCCTGTGGAAGAAAAGGCTGCATATCTTCCTGACATTATTCCACAAAACAAAGCACATATTGCCATTAAAATCATAAAAAAACCATATTTTAATACTTCATTACTGTTTCCTGCACTTATTCCCTTGTCAATAATTGCACCAATCATGTAGGGAATAGCCACTCCAAATATAACCTCTCCAACTGTAAATAAAACAGTTAAAATAGTAGCCGTTTTATACTGTTTTATATATTTGCTTAATTTTTTTATCATATTTTCCTCTTTCACATTTTACAGTAATCTAGTCTTACTGCAAGTTAAATATAATATCTGATAGCTCTTAGAAATTTCTCTTAGAAAATCAAAAGCTCCTGCCATTTTCTCATCATCTAAATTGACAAATGAATCATCTAAAATAATTATCGGCTTTTCATTTTCATACATTGCCTCAATTACTGCAATTCTTAAGCATAGAGAAACTAAGTCCTTATATCCCTCACTTAAAAAATCTATACTTCTTAAAGCACCCATAGTATTTATATGAAGTCTTAAATTTGCATCTAATACAAAGTCCTTTGCAGTATAACCTGCTTTTGTATATCTACATAATATATTAAAATATTTATCAAATGAGATTTTCAAAGGCTCTAACAATCTTTTTGAAATGTTTATTCTTGCCTTTTGGATAAAATACTCAACATTTAAATATTTTTCATATTCCCATTTTAACACTTCATACTTATCTGCTAACTTTTGATACTCTAATTCTTTTTCAGCTATAATTTCAAGTTTTGAATCTATCTCAGATATTTTATTTTTTTTAGTTATTATTTCATTTATACAATTTTCTATTAATTCCTGCTTGTTCTCATCACTTTCTTCCTCTATATCTTCTTCCTCTAACTCCTCCTCCCATTTTATATAATCCTTTATAACATATCTAAAGATTATATAATAGGCTAATGTAATTACTATAGAAGTAATAACCATTATTTTTAAGGCTGTAAGTGAAAATATTTTTTGATTAAAAATTAAAAATATAATTACAATCAAAGCAAAAACTATTAGCTCCATTTTTGCTAAGTCCTCTAAAATATTTTTTATGTTTTGAAAATTTATTCTTTTTTTGGTGGCTATATTATGCCTTACAGAATCATTTTTCAGTGCATCTATAAAATTTTTCTGCACACTTTCAGGAAGTAATTTTGAAATTTTTTTTAAAAAAGGTAGATTTTTTTCCTCTACTTCCTCCTCCTCATCAAAACCTCCAAGTAATTTGTTCTTTTCCTCTTCTAAGTTTTCACATTCTTCTTTAACTGTTTTTCTCTCTTCTATTAAACTTTCTTTTCTCGAAATCTCTCCCTCTAAAAAAAGTAATTCATCATTTAATTTATAAAGCTTTCCTGTTTTTCTTTGAGGATTAAGATAGTCCTTTATTTTTTTTATACTTGCCAGGGCATAATCAGACATTCCAAGATTTGCACTTGTAGCGGCTGTATCCACAATATTTTCAGTTAAATTTGAAGTTATATACATCTTTTTGTCTATTTGAGAAATGTACATAGAATTCATAAAAGAGTTCATATCAAGGTGAAATATTTCCTCCCCTAGGTTTGATGTATAATCCTCGGTTATTAGATTAGTCTTAGCATCAAAAAGAGCAAACCTGTCCTCGCTACCATTTTTCTTTTTACCAAAAAGCCTCTCACATCTATATAACTTATTATTAAGTGAAAATGTTATGCTCCCACCATAAGCTCCCATATTCCAAGGCTGATAGTGTTTCCTTTCATTTTCAACTTCATCTTGTTTGCCCTCAGCACTAAAACCATAAAACATTACCTTAATAAACACTGCTAATGTAGTCTTTCCCCAAGAATTTCTCCTGAGCAGACTATTGATATTATCATCAAAATCAAGATTAACCTTACTAAGTTTTCCAAAGTTTTCAATATGTATATGCTTTATCTTCAAAGTCTGTTTTCTCTCCCTTAAGCAGTTTTACTCCACATTTTATAATTTCTTCTTTTTTCTCATCTGTCAAATCTTTATCCAGCTTAACTACATTTATAAATTCAGCTATCATAGAGTTTTCAGCTGTGTATTCATTATAAGTTTCTATCCTTTTAAGCCTAATCTTAACTATGTAATATTCATCTTTTAAAAGCTTTTCTAAATAGGAAATGTTTGTGTCCAAACTTATTGTCAAATCAAGAATATCTCCAAAAACTCCACCATTTTTTCTAAACCTATCAGCTATCTCAAACAATAAATTATCTACATTTTCAATATCATTTACATCGGTTATATCTACATTTACAATCTTTCTTTTGGCAAATGGTATAAACTTTAGCTTATACTCAAAGCTTTCCTCATCTATATCAAGCATTACAAAGCCATGCTCTCCTGCCTCATCAAAGCCCCTTGTTTCTAGGCAACCTGAATAACAATAAATGCCTCTTGGCTTTAACTCTCCCTTAATAAATCTATGTATATGCCCAAGTGCCAAATAATCAATATTTTTATTATATAAGCCTGAGAGTGCAATATTTTCCTCTGAATCCGTCTTATATTCATTTATTTGACCATGCAAAATGACTATATTAAACTCTTCAGTTTTAAGATTGAGTCTATCATATAGTAGATTTTTATTGTTGGAGTTAATCTCTAATCCACTTACAGTGATACATTTTCCATTTTTTAAAAGCATTCTGTAAGTCTTAAGCTTTTCACTACTAAATAAGTTTAAATTAGGGGGTTTTTCCTCCCCCCTTAAAATTAGCTCTGATAAGTCATGATTTCCTTTTAGGTAATAAAACTCTATATTAGAATTTTTTAAGATACAACCTAGCACTACTTTTCTTGTATTATTGGAAATGTTATCTGTATCAAATAAATCTCCTGCAATAATTATAACCTTTACCTTATTTGTTTTTGCAAATTCAACCATTTTACTAAAGGTGTCAAGTATTTCCATATTTCTTTGAAATGCTTTCTCCCTGTCCATGTTTGCAGTTAGCTTAGAATCTAAATGAATATCAGCACAATGTATTACTTTCATATAATTACCATTACTTTAAGTTTTTATTATCTGTTTTTGCTTGGAATTTCTCTATATCAATAATAAATCTTTCATGCTTTCCCTCGCCTATCTTTCCAAGCTTATCAAAAGCCTCTACTTCAAAAACAAGCCTCCTGTTGTCTATCTCAACAAGCTTTGCCCTAGCAGAAACTTCCATTCCGATTGGAGTTGCAGATAAATGCTTTATGTCGACTTTAGTACCCACTGTTGAATAACCCTCTTCAAGATATTTTTCAACACTTTCATAAGCAGCTCTTTCCATAAGCGTAATCATAGCAGGAGTAGCATATACTTTAAGTCCTCCACTATGGCATGCATAAGCAGTTTTTTCCTCCAATACTGTTTCTCTTAATTCTCCTGTTAAACCAATTTCAAGCATAATGTTTCCCCTTTCACATTAAATCTAAATTGTACACACATGGCAAGTATAACCAATTATATTTTTTTTATCAAGCGTTAAATTTTTCTTAGAATCTTTCCTATTATAAATAGGTTTATAATAGATAAAAATAAAAAAGACAGGTATAGACTAGCTATACCTATCCTAATTACCTTAAGTTATTACATCATTCCACCCATTCCGGCTCCGGCAGGCATTGCAGGAGTATCTTCCTTAATGCTTGCTACAACTGACTCGGTTGTAAGTAATGTACTTGCTACTGAAGTTGCATTTTGAAGTGCTGAACGAGTAACCTTAGCAGGGTCAAGAATACCTGCCTTAACCATATCTACATATTCTTCTTTATATGCATCAAAACCAATTCCGGCTTTACTTTCCTTAACCTTGCTTACTATTACACTTCCCTCAAGACCTGCATTTTCAGCAATCCTAAATAGTGGAGCCTCAAGTGCCTTAAGTACAATTCTTGCACCAATCTTTTCATCTCCGTCAAGGGTGTCAACTAACTCTGCAATTTCTTTTGTAATATGAATGTAAGCTGAGCCACCTCCTGCTACAATTCCCTCTTCTACTGCTGCTCTTGTAGCATTGAGTGCATCTTCCATACGAAGTTTAGCCTCTTTCATCTCTGTTTCAGTTGCCGCACCTACTCTAATCACTGCAACACCACCTGAAAGCTTAGCAAGTCTTTCTTGTAACTTCTCCTTGTCAAAGTCTGAAGTTGTTTCAGCTAACTGAGCCTTAATTTGTGCAATTCTTGCATCAATGTCTAACTTCTCGCCATAACCGTCAACAATGATTGTATTTTCTTTTTGAACCTTAACTGACTTTGCACGTCCAAGTTGCTGAATAGTTGCATCGCTTAAGTTAAGTCCTACTTCCTCACTTATAACTGTACCACCTGTTAAAACAGCGATGTCTTTAAGCATTTCCTTTCTTCTATCTCCATAACCCGGAGCTTTAACTGCCGCAACATTGAAAGTTCCTCTTAACTTATTAACTATAAGTGTTGTAAGAGCCTCTCCCTCAACATCTTCTGCAATAATTAAAAGCTTTGCTCCTGACTTTACTATTTCCTCAAGTAATGGTAATATCTCTTGAATATTGCTTATTTTTTTATCTGTTATAAGAATGTATGGATTTTCAAGATTAACTTCCATTTTTTCCATATCTGTACACATATAAGCTGAAACATAACCTCTGTCAAACTGCATACCCTCTACAAGGTCAAGTTCTGTCTTCATAGTCTTTGACTCTTCTATAGAAATAACTCCGTCCTTTGTAACCTTTTCCATAGCGTCTGCAACAAGCTGACCTACTTCATCATCTGATGCTGATATAGCTGCAACTCTTGCAATATGTTTCTTTCCGTCGATAGGAACGCTTAATTTTGCAATAGCTGAAACTGCTAAATCAGTAGCTTTTTTCATTCCCTTTCTAAGTACAATAGGGTTTGCACCTGCTGTAATATTTTTCATTCCCTCATTTATCATAGCTTGAGCAAGAACTGTTGCAGTTGTAGTTCCGTCGCCTGCTACATCATTTGTCTTTGTAGCAACTTCCTTAACTAATTGAGCTCCCATATTTTCAAAAGCGTCAGGAAGTTCAATCTCCTTTGCAATAGTAACTCCGTCATTGGTAATGAGTGGTGCTCCAAAACTCTTATCCAGTACAACATTTCTTCCTTTTGGTCCTAATGTAACTCTAACTGTATCTGCAAGCTGATTTACGCCTGACTCTAAGGCTTTTCTAGCCTCTATTCCATATTTAATTTCCTTTGCCATATTTTCTTCCTCCAATTACTTTATAATAGCAAGAATGTCATTTTGCTTAACTACTATATAATTTTCTCCGTCAAGCTCTACTTCTGTACCTGCATATTTTGAATAAATAACCTTATCTTTTTCTTTTACCTGCATTGTTATTTCTTTTCCGTCAACTATTCCTCCCGGGCCTACTGCAACAACCTCTGCCTGAGAAGGCTTTTCCTTTGCTTGTCCTGTAAGAATGATTCCTGATGCAGTGGTTTCTTCAGCAACAAGCTGTCTTAAAACAACTCTATCAAATAATGGTACTAAATTCATATATTACCTCCTACTAAAATATATAATCTAAATCATCAAACCAAGTTATAACATTTATTATTAGCACTGTCAAGAGTTGAGTGCTAATAATTTATGAATTTTTTGTGATTACATAATAATTCTATTTTTAGGAAATTTAGATCACTATTTAAATCGGGGGTTTTCCTCGCCGACGGCGAGGAAAACCCCCATACAAAACAGCTCCTATCCCTATATTTTAAGTTCATATTTTGAAACTAGTTCATTAAATCTACTTTCATTTGATTTAATCCAATCTTCAAATATTAAGCTGTCTTTTTTCACTATATCTTTAAGTTCCACTAATAACTTTGGAATATCATCTGACTTAATTAGTGCTCCCGACTTTGCAAATACCTCTTTGCTTTGTTCTTCCTTACCTGAGTGATAAAGCATATAAATATCTCTTTGACTCTTATTATTTATAGCTAAAAAACCTAAACTTGCAATCTGATGAGCACTACAAGATATATCACAACCTGAAATATGTATTCTAGGAAGTAATTTATTTGATTCTTCATCTGTGCATATTTGAGATAAACAATCAAAAAGAAGTTTTTCAGTATCTGCATAACCGCTTGTACAATATTTACTACCTGCACATACAGTTGAATTTTCTATTGGACTGCCTGCTCCTCCCATTGTGGCATCATATACCTCTTTTGCCTCTTTTGCAGTAAGATTTATAATATTTAAGCCACTTAAAGGAGTGAGCCTTATCTCTACTTGATTTAACGGCTCAATATTTTTATAAATGCTCTTAAATGTCTTTGCATCAACATATCCACAAACCGGTTTATATTCTACTGAATAAAGCCCATGTTGTTTTTGTTTTTTAATTCTATCATTTTCTTCAATTTCGCCATCCCCTACTTTAGTAACAGACCTCGGAATATTTTTTATATTAAACTTTTCAGTCTTTCTAACATTTTCAAGACATTTACTAAATGCCGACTTAATACCCTCTACACCTAGAGTTTCTTGAAGATAAGCCGACCTTGACTTGTGAGTATCTTTATAATTACCATATATAGCATAAAAATCAATCATTGCCTTAACAAAGTACAAAGTCTGTTTTGGGCTTACATTTTCCTCAAATAAAACTCCAAGCCTTGACTCAAAACCAAGCCCCCCTGCAATATAAACATCAAAACATTTGTTCTTTCTTGCAACAAAACCCAAATCGCAAAATGTGGCATGGCTTTCATTTTTAGGAGAATTTGAAAATGCAATCTCAAGCTTATCCGGTATCTTAGTTGTATCAATCTGCTTTAATAAAAATTCATTTGTAAGTTCAGTATAAGGTAAAACATTGATATATTCGCCCTCTTCCACTCCTGAAAGTGATGAACATATAACATTTCTAGGATAATTTGAGGCACTTCCAAGACTTATAAAGCCATAGTCAAATGCCTCTATGATAAACTTAAATATATTATCCAAAGTCATATCATGAATTTGAATAGATTGAGTATGTAAAAGTTTTATATGTTTTATTTTATAGTTTGCAAGCGACAAAAGTAAGTATCTAAGCTTTTTCTTATCAAGTCGACCGGCAGCAACTCTAAACCTAACAAGATGAAAATTAGTGTCCTTAAAATTTGGTTGAGGATATATCCCATATTTGCCTGAAATAATTCTATATTCTCTTAAATTTAACTCTCCCCTTTTCAATTTATTATATGAATCTTTTATAATTGCAAAGTCAGAGCGAAATTTTTCTAGTAATTTTGTTTCCATTAATAGCTCCTTTTTGTCAAACTATCACATCAAGTACTAGTATAACTTGTAAAAGAGTTTTTTGCAAATTAATTGACCAAAATTTCTTAGTTAGGTTTTCCTAATTTATTTTTTATTACTACCTAATAATTAAAATATTAAATAGAAAAACTACAAAATAAAAAGTTACATTAACGTAAATTTACTTAAAAATTTACACGCCACTATTTAAATAGAGTAAGTACTCCCTAACACAAACAAAAAGACCTTATTTATAAGAAATATTTAATCAAAAAATTAAAATTTATTATTCTAATTACTAGAGAAAATTCCTCTTATACTTATATTTCTACCATGAAAATACTGCAAGCCTATTGTTTATATTTTTTCCTATAATAGCAAATATCTTACCTCTAAGCGTGTATTTCTTCATTTCCTCATTATAACTTGTTTCTGAAATCAAATGCACTCTAGGCTCAAGTTCTTCATACTCTTTTCCTGACTCAGTTCCCCAACCTATTCTAGCCTTTGTATGCTTTAATGCATCATGGTCTTTTGAATGTTTTTCTAAAAAAGGAGAATGTAATTCTGCTAGTAAAAAGCCTTTTTGAAATGAATCACATAACATATTTAAACATTTCTTAACCTGCTCTTTTGAAAAATATTCAAGTACACCCTCCATAATTACAATAATCATTCTATCCTTTGGTATATTGTCAGTCCAAAAGCCATTAAGTGCATCTCCGTCAAGCATTTTACAACGCTCTTCATCTTTAAATACCTTTCTTCTTACTGCAATCTGATCTGCCAAATCAACGTCAAACCATAAAATCTTACCATTGTCCACTTGTGAAAACTTATCATCAAACCCACAACCTAAATTAATACAAACTGCATCTTCATATTTTGCAATAAGTTCTTTAAGTGCATTTTGAAAAAGAATGGTTCTTGCCACAACTCCCTCATGTGATAAAAAAGGGTCATACTTACTTACATCTACCCCCAGTGCATCTATTATTTCTCTTGCTTTATTATCTACTATTCTAGGATTTTTCCTTGCTGTTTCACTAGCACGAATCGCAAGTGTTATTAACGCTGTTTCCTGTATATCTCCAAATTTAAGTTCCATAAAATAACTTCCTTTTCTTTTTATTACTAACTAATATAAGTTTATAATAGGTCATTTACACATGCTTTTCAAGCAAAAAAATGCAGGAAACATGTTAATGTCCCTGCATTTTTCTTATAAACATTTTATATCTTACTTACTTGTTCCTGCTACTGCTCTAATCCATGATGCAAATGCACTCGGATTTCTAGTCTGAATTAAAACAGTACCCGGACCTCTAAATCTACAAACTAACATCTCTCCTGACATAAAGCTTGACATCCAACCATTTGACGCCTTTTCAATAGTATAATTCATATAGTCAGACCAAGCTACTAAATGACCGTTATCAACGATTACTTCTTCGCCTGCCTCTAAATTTATTGGATGAATTGAACCATAACTACTTAAAAATACAGTTCCTCTACCTGAAACACCTAGTACAAAAAAGCCCTCTCTTGAGAATAATCCCTGAACTAAATTTTGTGCTTTTGTAGTAACCTGTATTCCCGGAGTTGATGCTAAATAACCGTCTTTTTGAACCTTTAAAGCATACGAACCGTCAAGTTCAACATCTATTACTCCACCGGGTAGGCTACTTGCAAACAATACCTCTCCGGGGCCTCTCCTAGCTGTAACAGTTTGAAAGAAAAAACTTTCATTAGTAAGCATACGTCTTGCAAGTCCCCCAAGCAGTCCACCATTCATAGAACCCTCTATATCTAAAGTTGCCGACATAGAAACCATTGCATCGGATTCTGCCTGCATGCTCTCGCCCTGACGTAACTTACATTGAATTATTGGGTATGCTCCTTCATATAATATCTTATATTCCATACATTCTCCTACTAATTAAACATTAACTCCAAAGTTAAGGCACAATGCTCTAAGTCCACCTTGGAAACCACTTCCTATTGCATTGAACTTCCATTCTGTACCATGTCTATAAAGCTCGCCTACTACAACAGCTGTTTCTATTGAGAAATCCTCGCCTAAATCATATTTAATTAATTCTACATTATTTCTTTCATCTAATATATGAATATAGGCATTACTTACTTGACCAAAATTCTGGTTTCTGCTCTCGGCCTCATAAATAGTTACTGTAAATGCAATCTTGTCAATGTTTGCAGGTACTTTAGATAAATCAACTTTAAGAACCTCGTCATCTCCCTCGCCCTCTCCGGTAAGGTTATCTCCTGTATGTGATACTGATTCTGACTTATGTTTTAGATTTCCATAAAAGATAAAATCCTCATCACTTGTAACCTTACCATTTGCATCTAATAAAAAAGCAGCTGCATCAAGGTCGAAATCTGCTCCACCGTCATATTTATTAGTATCCCAACCAAGACCTATTAAAAGCTTTGATAACCCCGGATTTCCCTTTGTCAACTCTACTTTTTGTCCTTTTGATAAACTTACTGGCATAAAAATCCCTCCTATTTTAAATATTTTTGTTATAGACATTTTACCATAACTAAATTTATTTGTCTAAAACATTTACTTAATTATCAGCTTGTTTTTTGTGAATTTAATATTTTCTTTTAGGATTCTTAGGAAACCAACCCTTGGCAACTCTTTCTTCTTGCTCAAAAACCTCAATTACACTCCAAAAGCTTGAAAAGCCTGCCACTCCTAAGAGTGCCGATGCAATATTATTTTTTATAAAATATGAAAGTATCAGTAATACTACACCTGCAACTATAAATAAAGGATATATTTTCTTTGAAAAATAATATTCTGCTTTTACAACTATCGGATGAAATAAACCTATAAGTAAAAATGTCCCAAATCCTATGATTATGCCCTGCAAATTGCACCCCCTATATATTAATCTTTGGCTATTGCAAATATAACTATAAATAAAATCTATAAATGTAATAACCTGTATTTGGGTATTTTAACATTTATCTAAAATATGTAAACATAAATTTGCATTGTTTTCAGAAAAAAACTTATTAAAATAAAGTTTATAATTCATAATTAAATATCTACTTCTATCTTAAGACTATTTTCCGAAACTCTTTCTTTATTCATGTATAAATCATATTCTACTAAAATTTCCAAGCCCTCATCTGACATTTCTACTTTAAGTATTTTAGTATCAACTTCCATGTCTATAGTTCCATAGTTATTTTTATACTGACTATTTAGCTTTCCCTCTTTAACGTCAAAAATCATCTTATTTTCTACAAAACCTGTTTTTCGTAAAATAAGTTTTACTTCATCTAACCTTTCTTTCTCAATAACTTCTAGCGAAACTAAGACTTTCTCATTTCTTTCATGTCCTGATTCTTCATACACAATTAAATGTCTGCTATCCTTAAACGAATATATACCCTTTTCTAAAGTTGTGCTTTCATACACCTCCCCATAAATATCCTTTATAACTGAACTTATTTTTATAGTCTTTTTCTCTCTCAAATTACTCTCCATTTCTAGTATAATTACTTATTTGAAAATGTATTACTATCAATGATTATTTTCAAAATTCTATCTACATCTGCAAAATAGGTTAATTCCTCTATTTTTCATAGCTATAACTTCTCTTAATTTTATTTTTAATTCTCTATCTAGCTTTTTGCGAACTGTAATTTCATGTCCCCCCTTGTAAAAAAAGCCCTCTACTATACTTATGCAGAGAGCTTTTTACAAACTATATTATTTATACTCCACCTATATAGTAAGTGGCATACTTCGTAACTTATATTAAATTACTATAAGAAATATTCAGTAATTTTTCGTCTAAAGCATAACATAATTTTACCTTTTTTACAACCTATTTTACCTAGTATTTCTCTATATTCACTATATAATATAGTTTAAATCCAAAAGTCAGGTATTATATTTAATCAATGTATTCACTAGGCTTTAATACTTAATTTATATTTAGAAAATTAAATCATTGTACATTTTTCTTGACTTATATGTATGATTTTTATATAATATGCGTACGATATTGAAAGGAGGGAGCTATGTCAATTACTGCAACAGAATTAAAGGCTAATTTAGGTAAATATCTTTTAATGGCAGCCACTGAAGATATTTTTATTACTCGCAATGGCAAGATTATTGCCAAGCTAACTTCTCCATATCAAAATAAAATAGATATAGTAGAAAACCTGTTTGGTAGTGTGCCTGCGACTATAACTTTGGAAGAATCACAAAGAGAAAGGCTTAAAAAAGTATGAAAGTATTGCTTGATACTTGCATTGTCATAGACTTTTTACAAAATAGAGAACCTTTTGCCAAAGTTGTACGAGAGATTTTTTACATGATAGCTAAAGAAAATTTCCTTGGTTGTATTACTGCAAAATCTGCAACAGATATATATTATTTAACTCATCGTTGTACACATAGTGATAAAGAGGCAAGGCTAAAACTTAATCAACTTTTAAGTATCCTTGTACTGTTAGATAGTATGTCAGATGACATTTTAAATGCTATCTGCTCTGAAGTTTCAGATTTTGAAGATGCTGTTATGATTGAAACTGCTGTTCGTTCTAATATGGACTGTATTATTACTAGAAATACAAAGGATTATGTAAAATCTCCGATACCTGTTTACACACCGACACAATTTGTAGAAATTTATGAAAGGAAGTAATATGTATCTAGAAAAAATTGATAGCCCAAGTGATATAAAGAAATTAAAATTAGAGCAGTTACAACCACTTGCAGATGAAGTAAGGGCAGCAGTTTTAAATAAAATAAGCAAAGCAGGAGGTCATTCAGGTCCAAATCTTGGTGTTGTAGAACTTACAGTTGCACTTCATTATGTATTTGATTCTCCAAAAGATAAGATTGTTTATGATGTATCACATCAAAGTTACCCACATAAGATTTTAACAGGTAGAAAAAAAGCATTTTTAGAAGAGGAACATTTTAATGATGTTATAGGATATACTGATCCAAAAGAAAGTGAACATGACTTTTTTACAATAGGTCATACCTCAACTTCAATCTCCCTTGCTCTTGGTCTTGCAAAGGGTAGAGATGTAAATAAGAGAAATGATAATATAATTGCTTTGATAGGCGACGGTTCACTTTCAGGTGGAGAGGCACTTGAGGGACTTGATACAGCCGGTGAATATAATAAAAATCTTATAATTATAGCAAATGACAATGACCAAAGCATTGCTGAAAATCATGGAGGTATTTATAAGAAGTTTAGAGAGCTTAGAGAAACAAAGGGTAAGGCTGAAAATAATTTCTTTAAAGGTTTCGGACTAGATTATAGATATTTAGATGAGGGACATGACATTGCAAAATTAGTTGAACTTCTTGAAAGTGTAAGGGGAATCGATCACCCGGTAGTTTTACATATTCACACCATTAAGGGAAAAGGGCTTTCCTATGCTGAAAAAAATAGAGAGGCTTGGCATGCAGGAGGTCCTTTTCATATAGAGGACGGTTCTCCTAGATTTCCTGTCGAACCTGAGAAAGATTTACTACATGAGGAGTTAATCAGTCTTTTAGAAAGAGATGATAAAGCTGTAATTTTAAATGCAGCTACGCCTATGGGACTTGGCTTTGTAGGAGAGGTAAGAAAGAAATACGCAGATGAAGGACGTTTTGTAGATGTAGGTATTGCAGAGGAAAATGCTATGGCAATGGCAAGTGGTGTTGCTAAGGGTGGTGGAACAGCTGTATTTGGCACTTATGCAACATTTTTACAAAGAACCTATGACCAACTTTCACATGATGTATGTTTAAATGACAATCCTGTTACACTTTTAGTTTTACTTCCGGGAGTTTATGGAATGAATGTAAACACACATACAGCACTTTCGGATATTGCTATGTTTGCTCATATCCCTAACTTAATCTATCTTGCCCCTACAAGTGAGAGAGAATATATAGATATGTTTAGATTTGCAACTTCTCAAAAAAAGCATCCTGTTGCTCTAAGAGTACCAACAAAATTTGTTCAAAAAGAAGAAAAAGATACAGATTATTCTATATATAATAAAGCTGAGGTAGTAAAAGTAGGAGAAGAAATTGCTATTATAGGTGTAAGTAATATGCTTGGAATGGCAATAGATGTGGCAAATGAACTTGAAAAACAAGATAAGAAAATAACTGTAATTAATCCAAGGTTCTTAAGTGCCTTAGATGAGGAACTTTTAGAGAGCTTAAAGTCAAACCATAGATTAGTTATAACACTTGAAGATGCAATTTTAGACGGTGGTTATGGTCAAATGGTTGCAAGTTTCTATGGATTATCTACTCTTAAAGTCAAGAACTTCGGTTTTTCAAGAGAATTTCATACAAATTTCAATCCTGATGAACTTCTTTCAGAGCATGGAATGAGCGTAGATAAGCTTGTGGAGTTTATAAAAAATAATTAACCTTACTTAAAAGGACTGTCGCAAAATTAACTTTTTAGCTAACTTAGCGACAGCCCCTTTTTTACTCTTGGTGCATTAGACTTTTCAATAATTTCATATTTTATAAATATTGCTTTTTATAAGTATTTGCAATATAATTATAAAATATGGGAAATAAACAATACAATATTAATTTAGAAGATGTAAATTCAGAAATATTTACCAAGGTAAATCCTAAGCTTAGATATGTTTCATATTCAAGGTATGAAACGGATTGGCCAAGCATAATGCATAGCCACCCTTTCACTGAAATATTCTATGTTCTTAATGGAAAAGGTAGATTTTTTATAGATGATATGGATTTTGAAGTTAAGGAGGACGATTTAATAATAGTAAATGCCAATGTCAGCCATACTGAATCTAGTAAGAACAAAGAACCTTTAGAATATATAGTTTTAGGGATTGATGAAATTTCTATATTAAAAGATGAGGACGGTCAGACATCTTACTACAATATACAAAACTATACCGATTATAAGCAAGATGTTAGATTTTATCTAAATACACTGTTAAAGGAGGCTCAAACAAAGGGGAAATTTTACGAACTGATAAGTCAAAATCTTTTGGAGATTCTTATTATAAATATCATAAGACGTACAAATACTAAACTTACAGTTACGGATTCAAAGGAGCTTATGGGAAATTGTAGTTTTGTGAAAAGGTATATTGATGAACATTTTTCAGAAGATATTTGTTTAGATGACTTATGTAATGTATCCTTTATGAATAAATTTTACTTAGTTCATGCTTTCAAGAAATATACAGGCATGACCCCCGGAGTATATATTTATGAAAAGAGATTAAAAAAAGCCTGCCACATGTTAATTGACACAAACTATTCAATAGCACAGATAGCAGAAAGTGTCGGAATGTCATCACAGTCTTATTTTGCACAAGCTTTTAAGAAAAAGTATAATGTAAGCCCACTTCATTATAGAAAGACACATCAAAATTTGGAAAATTAGGTTTATAGTTTGAGTGCTAGAAAGGGGTTGTCGCAAAATTAATATTTACAAATAGTACTAACTTTTTTGTCCTCTATTGGAAAACAACCAGTTTATTTATATATTATTATGTGGGATTTATCCCCCGTAGGGGGACAAAATATATATGGATAGCCATTTTGCGACACTCTCTATGGATAAATACTTTGCAACAGCCCCACTATTAATTACTTCTTTGACAATTTCTCTAAAGCTAATTCTTGTACAAGCTTTACAAGCTTACTTTCAAGCACTGATATTTTTATACTCATGCTAAAAATCTTTAAAATCAAAACAAATATAATAACTAAAAACATGAGATTTGCAGGCGACTGTATACCTGTAATATCTGTAAGTATATATATAATCCTTGGAAATACTGCAAAAACTATAAGCATAACTGAAAATACTACCCAAAATACAGCATCATCAATTTGCATTTTTGATTTTCTAATTCTATTTATAACCACTATACTTGTTATAATTGAAAATAGTATAAGCAAACATCTTAAAATCGTAGTCATATATCTCCCACTATCTAAATTACCTTGGAGCTGTTGCAAAGCTGATTTTTATGAATATTACTATCTTGTTTGTTCTCTGTTGAAAAATAAAAAGATATATTTATTCATTATTCCTATATTTTGCAATAGTCCTAGCTTTTCTTTCTCCACTCAATATATCTTTTATCACGTTTTCTAAAGTTTTGTATTAAAAGTATTGAAATCAATATTCTAATCATATACTTTATTGCATTAATAGGTGTTAGATAACTTACCCCTGCTTTTCTTTCTTCCATTTTAGCAGGAACTTCTGACACTCTTAAACCTTGTTTAACTAAATATGATACTGTATCCGGTTCAGGGGCATAGTTTATATTGCAAGCAAATTCCTCTATAACCTTAAAGCTATACATTCTCATTCCTGAGGTAGGGTCATATATTCTCTTACCTGTGGTAAAAAGTATTGCAAGTTCAATTATATTACTACCTAGCATACGAAGTGATAAAGGCTTTTTATCTTTTACAAATCTCGAGGCAATTACAATATCAAATCCCTCATCTATTTTTTTTCTCATATCATATATATATTCCGGTTTATGCTGACCGTCGCCGTCAAATTGGACTGCATAACTATATCCATTTTGATAAGCATATACCATGCCTGTTTGAAATGCCCCTGCAAGCCCAAGATTTACAGGTAAATCAATTATATTAAAATCATTTTCCTCGCAAATGCTTTTAGTCCTATCACTTGAGCCGTCATTTACAATTATATAATCCAAGTCAGCATGGTTTATTAAGATATTTTCAACTACTGCCTTGATATTTTCTTCCTCATTGTATGCAGGAATTATAACTAGAATATCAGCCTTTTTGCTTAGATGCCCCATATTTAACCTGCCTTTTTTCCCAAAACATTTTATTTGAAGTAGAGAACATTATACAAAATAAAGGTAATTTTTTATATGCCTTGCCAAGCCTAAAACCTAAATATTTACAAGCACTTATATATATAAGCTTAGGTAATAACCAAAATGCTTTCCTTTTTAGAATATAGTCCCTTGTCTTTTTAACAAGTTTTATTCCCTCAGTTTCATTTTTTAAGCCCTCAAACACCTCTGCAAAGTCAGTTTGTGAAACTCCAATATCAAAGTTTCTTCTAAACTGTTGTAAACCTGTGTAATTATGTGAATGATATACTAGTGCCTCTGCATTGTAACATATTTTCATTCCAAGCTTTAAAAGGTCATGTGCATATAGCATATCTTCATTTAAAATAAGATTTTCCCTAAAACCTCCCAATTTCTCGAAAGTTTCTCTTTCATAACAAGCACATACATTTGACGCAAAATAAAGTTTTATACCGAACTTTTCTCTATCAGTTTCAGCCTTTATAAATGTCTTATCGCCATAATTATAAATTCTTGTAAATTTCTCTATAAGCCCTGCTGACTTATAGGGAATCTGTCTTGCATAGGAAAGCTTTACTTCTTCTGACATGCTCTCTAATAGCTTATCAATCAAATGTCTATCTTTAGGCATAGGCATGGCATCTTGTGTCATACATATAAAATAATCTGAATTTGAATATTTAGTTCCTAAATTTCTTGTCCCTCCATGGTCAAACTCTTCTTTTTCTATATGATGAACTTCAACATTTTCAAATTTTTCAATCTCAGTGTATTTCCAACTTTCTCTTTGAGTGTTTATAATAATGATTTTACCAAGAGAATCTCCTTGATTTTGTAATCTTTTAATCAACTCTAAGAACCTATTGTCTGGTTTGTAAGTTGGAATTATTATATCTGCAACTTTCAACTACATTACCCCTAACATAAACTTAATTAAGTTTAGTTCCACATTTTGTACAAAAATTTACCCCTGTATCATACATTGCATTACATTTAGGGCATACAACTTGACCTGCCATGGCAGCCTTTACTTGCTCTGTACCCCCTAATATCATCTTTTCATTTTCAAGCACTGCTCTTATTTGAGCCTCATTTTCACTTATAAGCTCATATTTTCCCTTGATTTGGGCTAAAACAGGATTGAGTTTTTCCATATCAACAGGTTCATTTTTTGTCCATGCCTCATAAACAATCTCGCCTAATATTCTATTTAAATCTTTTATATCATTTTCTAATGTAGAAATAATCCCTTTTATTTTATTTGTTTCCAAAAATGAAGAAGATTTTACATTAAAAGCTGTAAGTCCCTTTGATAATTTTTCCTTAAATGATGCCATAATCCCTCCTTAATAATCTACATTGTATGGGTCAGAATAAGCTGAAAAATAATATCTATCAGCTTTCATAGTCTTTTCTTTGTTATATACAAGTGCACAGCATGAAACTGTAACATCTTCCTGAATAGATTTCTCTTTCTTTCCCTTTTCCATATAATACATATCTGCTGTATCATCTAAACTACTATAATCTCTAAAATAAATAATACCACCATTTTTTAGTATTAAAACGAAATTTATATCTTCTAATACAGGCTTTGTCTTCTTACCCTCTAAAAGCTTTAAGTCAGACTTTCTACCACTAGAAATATATAGATATTTTTTATTATTTATAGCAATCAAACGTCCAAAATTTTTTTCAATCTTCTCTCCCTCTATATAAAGGGTTAATTTACTTGTTGAAATATAATAAAGCTCTCCGTCTATAATACCATACAAATACTCTACATCATCAAATTCCTCAGCCTCTGATTTATTTTTTGAATAATTAACCTTGTATACAGAATCTCCATACTTATAAGCTAAAACTTTTTTATCTTTTTCAGATACTACATCAAATGAAAGTATATCATAATCTAAATTATAATCAGCTTTAAATTCAGTCTTATTTCCTGCATCTAAAATATAATTTTTAAGGTTTTTTGCAACATCTTTTTTTACAGACTTATCATTTAAGAAGTCGTCTTCTTCGTCAAGATTATCTTCTAAATCATCTCCCTCAAACATAGTGTATGCAACTATTACTCCCTCATCTGAGTTACCACCTACAAATGCATTTGATAAAACTTCCTTATCTTTTTTACCGTCAAAATAATGAATAGTTCCTATATCTAAATATTCATTATTCATAACTGAATCAACATAATACACACCACCACTATAATCAGCATAAGCTATTTTTCTATCTTTTTTATCAAATGTATGTATCACATTTTCATCTTTTAAATCAGTTAAACAAACAAGGTCTTTATCATCAATGTAGTAAATTCTTGAGAAATCTCCTTTAAATCCTACTAAATTGTCTGCCTCAAATAATTCTTTCGGCTCAAGCTTTGAAGAATTGACATCAAGTAGATAATAAGTATTATTCATATCCTCTATAAGTACCTTTTTATTATCGGCAGACACTATAAATAAGACTACATCATCAAGAATTGATTCATCATCTTTACCATTATATAAAACTAACTCTTCATCTTTAATAGCCAAAACTTTATTACCACCTAAATATTGGAAAGAAGAAATTCCACTTAATATTTTATCACTTTTTCCATTTGAAATATTTACTTTATAAAGTTTTCTATCAACGTTTACATAGGCGTACTTTCCACCGTCATCTGATATAGCCTTTGATACTGATGCATCTTCTTTATAAGAAATATCTGTATTAACTCCCTTTTTACCTAGATTTCTAGTAATGTATAAATCTCCGTCATAACCATAGACATAGGCTACTTCTTTTCTTTTTCCTGAACGATTACCTATTGTCCTTAAAATGTTTGAAAATACAAAAACTAAAAGCAATACACCACATATTGCAACAAGAGGTATTATAAGCTTTTTAAAGCTAAAGCCCTTTTTAGTCTTTTCTTCATTAGGTGTAGCATTAGTTTCATTATCAATTTGAGCTTGATTTACTGAATCACTAGCTGCACCTAAATCTTTAAGTTTATTTCCACAGTTTGGGCAAAAGGCGGCCTCTGCTTTATTTTTTGTTCCACACTGAGAGCAGAAAATAAAATGCTCTTCTATTTCATTTGGTTCATTTGGTTGATTTGGCTCATTTTCTAAGTTTTCATTAGAATTATTTTGCTCAATATTATCTTCATTAGAACTACTTTGCTCAATACTATTTTCACTAGAATCTTCATTAAGACTATTTTCAGGACTAATGTTTTCAGTTAAGCTGTCCTTATCTAAGCTAACCTTTTTAGTTTCTAAGCTATTTTCATTTATATTACTGCCAGCTATATCATCTAACTTAACAACATTTTCATCTAAATTTTCCTGCTTATCTAAATTTTCTGATATGTTGCTTGCAAGTTCTGTTACCTTGGAATCTGTTAATTCAGATTCTGTTGTTTCAAATTCAGGTATTTCAGGTACTATTACTTCAGGCTCTATTGTTTCAGGTTTAGGTATTTCAGGTTCAGTTGTTTTAAATTCAGTTGTTTCAACTTCATTTATATCCTTTATATCTTGATTATTTTCTAAATCACTATTTACTTCAGGTACATTATTCTTATTATCTTCACTCATAAAGTTTTCCCCCTTGTAAAATTAAAATAGACTACATATCTAAAAAGCATTATTCAATGTAAAGTATAGCAAAACAACAAAAATAAATCAATATGTTTAGGAATTATAGAAATTAATCTAATATTTTGTTAGTTTTTTCCTCTCCCATAAATAACCTATTATAAATAACATCATCATAATAAACATTATAAACATATAGGAAATGGCTGCACCGTCTATACCAAACTTAATGACTAGATAATCGCATAAAAAGAACGCTATTACACTTCCTATGCAGTATATAAGAAAGATTATATTTTGCTTTTTAAATATAACAAGACAATAATATATTAAATTTAAAACTGCATAAAATCCCCCTCCTAGTATTACAAGAACTAGAGCCATAGTATATGGTAAAAACTTAGCTCCTAGCTCCTTTCCTACTAAAAGTGTGAGTGTAGGTATTCCAAAAAGCCCTGCTGCAATCATTCCTAAAGCAGTCAGTATTATAATTAAAATAAAAATCTTAAGTACTAGCTTATCAAATTCACTATATCTCTTATTTTCATATTCATAAGAAAGTTTAGTTAATGTCGGTCTTATTGCAAAGTTTGCCATTAGATTAATGACTGAAGTCGGTATAAATATTGTACTAAAATATGTGCTGGCACTATATCCTAAGTTATTATTTACAGCGTATTTTGCAGCTGCAAAAATATATAAATCTAAAAATGATGAAATAAAAAGCCATTTACTGACATTAAAAAGTCCCTTTATCTTGGAAATGTCTACTTTTTGTTTTTCTATATTCTCATTAGTGCTTTGCTTACTAAGTTTTTTAAGTGGTAAAAATGCAAATAAGAAAACACCAATTATTAAAACCGGAACAAAGGAAATGCTTGCATAGAGTAAATTCTTTGTGTATACAAGAACTAGCAAAAATACTGTAATGGATAAAATAGTTCTAAAAGCTATACTTTTCCCTGCTAAATATAATTTACCTACTCTTTGTAATTCTGATTCAATACAGTCTGCAAAGCCGTCTATAATCTTATATAAAACTAGCATTAAAATGATTATTTTTATCCTTATATCTTCCCCAAATATCCATATGTATATGCCACCTGATATAAGTGCCAAAACACAAGTTATTATACGAAAAAATAAATAGTCTTTAAAATAATAGTTATAGCTTGTATCTGTAATCTGTATAGGTCTCATTCCAAAGTATGCAACTATATATAACTGCTGCCCAAGAGTTGAAAATGCAAAGAAAAATATACCTCCGTCGCTATCTCCCACAATTCTTGTAACCACAATTCCAAGCACCATGCTTGTTATTGCATAAATTAGGCTACCAAGCATATTCCAAAAAACATTTTTTCTATCTAATTTATTCATTTCTTATTTCCAATCTTTAGATATGATTTCTTAACTTTTTAATATCAATATTTTTAGCATAAATATTTCCATATTCTGCCACAAAGCAAGCCTTATCAGCATTTTCCCCTTTAACCCAACTTATGATAGCTCTAGGCAGATTTATTCCTGCACTATGTGAAAAAGGATAGCCTCCCCCAAATCTTACATTCATATCTATAACATAATATTTATTATTACTTTCTATTATATCAATGTCTAAATTGGCAATGTGCTTAAGCTTATTTGAAATCTTCTCTCCAAGTCTTTCAATCTCTTTATGCTCTATAACTTTTGCAATGTCTGTTTCCCCTGAACGCATTGCAATTTTTTCTCTTACAACTGTTCTTACATAATTACCCTTTAAATCATTTATAACATCAATCCCATATTCTTTGCCAATGAGTTTTTCCTGTACAATTATACTCTTATCAAAATCATTTTTAGCCTCAAACTTTAAATAGGAATCCTCAAGATTAGACTTTGCTTTTTTATATAAAACCCTGAGTTCCTCTACATTTTTCACTTCAAATATATCTAAAGAACCCATACCCCACCTAGGCTTTATCATAAAGGACTTTCCTTTTTTCAGTTCATTTTCTATATATGAAAAATGCTTTTTGTCTGACTCGGTATATACTGTTGGAAGTTGTAATTCATTTAAAAATTCACACATTTTTAGTTTATCATTGCAAATGTTTACTGCCTCTAGTGAAGGCACTATGAGCTTAATTCCCAGCTTTTCAAATTCAGCCCTATTTTTTGCAAGTATAGGTAAATCTATATCAAATAATGAAATTAAAAACGAGATATTTTCTTTTTTACAAATATCAAGTAGGGTAGGAATGTAGTCATTGCTATAAATAATTGGTGTCTTATAGCATTTATCTGCTACCTGCATAGCAGTTGTAAGAATGTCAGAGTTTGTAGCTATAACTTTTCCACTATTTCCTAACTCATTTTTAAAATAATCCACAATGTAACTTCTCCTACCCACACTTGTCAATAATACATTCATTAAAAACCTCCAAGACTAAATAATGTTTATTTTTTAAGCCCTTTTATAACCTCAAATATTTCAAATACAACTTCCTTTTCTAAATCAGGATAAATAGGTAATGTTAAAACTCTTTTTGAAATATAATCTGCTACTTTAGTATCTTCAAAATTATATTTATTTTTATAGCAATCAAGAGCATTGATACAAGGATAAAAATACTTTCTTGCAAATATATTTTCTTTTGCAAGTGCATTAAACAACTCATCTCTTGTAAAACCTGTTATTTTTTCATCTATAACAATAGGAAAATAAGCATAATTATATTTTACATTTGGGTTAATGTAGTTTAAATTAATTCCGTCAATCTCTGACAAAAGTTTTCTGTAAAGAGTTGCTATAATTTTTCTCTTTTCAATCATTTCATCTATATGAACTAAATTACAAAGTCCCATAGCAGCCTGAAACTCATTCATTTTAGCATTTCCACCTACTAAATTCACTGTTTCCTTATCTTCAATTCCAAAGTTCTTTAAATAATCAAGCTTTTTTCGCAAATCTAAATCCTTAGTGGTTACTGCTCCTCCCTCGATAGTATTAAAAACTTTAGTAGCATGAAAACTAAACATAGAGGCATCTCCAAAATTTGAAACATTTACCCCCTTATAGCTTTCTCCAAAAGTATGTGCTGCATCATAAATCACTTTTAAATTATGTTTTTTTGCGATTTCCTCAATTCTTTCTACATTGCATATATTTCCATATACATGTACAGGTAGTATTGCTGCAGTATTTTTAGTTATTTTCTCTTCTATTTTTTCTACATCAATAGTATAGTCCTCCGGGTTAATATCACAAAATACAGGCTCTAAATTATTTCTTACAATAGCATGTGTTGTAGATACAAATGTAAATGGAGTGGTAATAACTTCTCCTTTTAAATCTAAAGCTTGCAAAAGCATTTCAAGTGCAAGATGCCCATTTGTAAAAAGTATAACATTTTCAATATCTAGGTAATCTAAAAGCATACTTTCAAGTTTTTTATGCTGCGTTCCCATATTGGTCAGCCATGCACTTTCCCATATCGGCTCAAGCATTTTAATAAATTCCTCCATTGGAGGTAAAGTCGCTTTTGTAACTAAAATCGGTTTTTCTCTCATTTTATTTCCTTTTCCTCACAATCTCCATAATCATTCTAAAGCTTTCATTTCTAGTAATATAGGATAAAACTAGATAAACAATAATTCCTGATAATAACTGAACTAATAAGGTTTTTAGTCCATTACCTAAGCATTTCCCAATAAAAAATACTATAACTCCCATTATAGCAGAAATTATCATAGACCAAATTATATCTTTCCATTGATCAAAAATACTATAATTAAGTAATTTTTTGTTTGGGGCGGCATTTATAAATGTACATAAAAAATCTGAAAATGCCTTAAGTGCTATTAAAACCACTGCTCCATACTGTATACCTATCACTAAAACTACAACTCCAAGTATCTTCTTTACAAACTCAAGCCCTAAAAACAAATCACTTCTACCGATTGAATTAATTGCCTGTAAATTTGCAATGTGAATAGGCCAAAATGAATAGGCAATGCACATAAGTCTAAGAAATATAACTGCTCCACTCCATTTTTCGCCTAGCAATAATAATATAAGATTTTCGCCAACTGCTATCATTCCAAACATCATTGGAAATACAAGATAAGAACTTATCATAACTGAATTTCTAAGCATGATTTTAACTTTTTCTTTATTATCCTGTATAGCAGAGGTTACAGGCAACATTACAGATTGGATTGCAGAACTTATATTTAAGACTATTATTTTAGGAAACTGTTCTCCACGATTAAAATTACCTAAGGTATCATTTTCATATATCTTACCCATTACAAGCCCTTGCATATTACTAAATATTGTATCTATAAGTGAGGCAACTAAAACTTTCCAACCAAATGAAAATAGCTTTTCAACTCTCTTAAAATCCATTACTTTCTTAGGAAACCAATCAACTAATATAAATAACATTATCATAAGTACAAAATAGTATATTATTTGTTGGGAAACTAACGCCCACACCTTAAAGTCTTTCATTGCTAAAAAGATACTTATAACCCCTGAAATAATGGCAGCTATAAAGGTAGCAATAAAAAGCTTTTTAAATTCCATTTTTTTTGCAATATAGGCATTTTGTATAGAAATTACTGCCCCCGGAAATACTATTATACCCATAACTTTTAAAACTTCTTCAAGTTCAGCTTTTTGATATATATTTGCGACAGTTGGAGAAAAAATAAATAATACTATATACACTATAAGTGAAGTAAAAATGCTTAAAATAAATACTGATGAATAGTCTAAGATGTCAGTATCTTTTTTTTGAATAAGTGCAGTCGCAAAACCACTTTGCACTAAAACATTTGCAATAGTTATAAATATTGTAATAAGTGCAATACTTCTATATTCATCAGGGGTTAGAAGTCTTGCAAGAACTATTGATACAATAAATTGAACCCCTTGTGAACCTCCATTTTCAAGTAATTTCCAAAATAAACTTGAAACAATTTTTCCTCTTGTATGTGTTTGTTCCATAAATCTCCTATATATTAAACATCTGCCCAATAGTCATTGGAAATGTACTTTTATAAAATCTATTTCTAATAATTGAGATGATTTTTTCTATTCGATTTTTTTCTTTAAGCTTTAAAAACTCTTTTACAATTTTCTTTTTGTCTTGTTTCATATCCTTAGAATAGTAATTATAAAGACTTTGTGCCTGTTTAAACATCAAATTATAATTTTCTCTAACTCTCTTTTTTTCTTTTTTGTAGTTTTTAACCCTATTTTTGACTTCATTAAATATATTTATTTTTGAAACTCCCAAGGTATTCTTTTCATGTTGACGATAGAGTGTTAGAGTTTCTTTTATAAATGAAATCTTTCCAAGTGAACTTGCGATAAGAGCAAACCACCAATCATGCATTATACAGTCCTTTGGCTCTTTATAAATTTCAATTAATTTCTTATTTATAAGCATTGAATTACCTGTAATGCTATTTTCCACTAAAAGTCTATTTAAAGAATGAGAACTTACAGACGTAAGTTTTTCCATATCATTATAAATAATGTTTAAGTTTTCATCTGTAACACTAAGATTTGAATGTACCAAAAGAGGTAGGTTTTTAGTATACTTTTTTTCAAGTTGTTTCATACGAAACATCATTTTTTCAAGTTTTTGTAAAAGCCATACATCATCTTGGTCTGCAAATATTATATAATCAAATTCCTTAGAATATTTTTCAAACATGCAAAAAAAGTTTCCTTTGGCACTGCCTGTTGGAAACTTATTTTTATAAAGCACTATCTTTTGAGGAAATCTAACTCTATAAGAATCTGCAACCATATAAGTATTGTCAATAGAACAGTCATCTGCAATAATAAGTTTAAAATCTGCATAAGTTTGAGCTAAAATCGACTCTATTTGCTGTCCTATAAATTTCTCTCCATTATATGTCGCTAATAATACTCCTACCATATTATCTCCCACTTCTAAAATATCTTACAATAAGATTTATTATAACTTCAATTTCTATTATCTTAAATACTATTTTTGAAATAAATAGTTTAATTTTTCCTATTCCTAAGTATTTCTCATAATATTTTAAAGTTGACTTTTCTCTAAGTCTTTGCCTTTTTAAGACACTACTATAAGATTTTGATATGGTGGTAGAATGTCTATGAATGTAATAATCATTTAAATATAATGCTTCCTTATAACCTGCTTTTTTTAGCTTATTTGCAATAGTAACCTCTTCTTCATAAAGAAAAATGTCTTTGTCAAATCCTCCTACAAAAAGAAGTTTTGAAATATCGCATAAAAACAAAGAACCGGGAACTGCATCAACTCTTGCCATAGTTTTTCCCTCAAAATACTCTTTTGGATAATGTAAAAATTTTCTAAAAATTCTTCTACTTATAGGTTCTGACTCTGCCATGTCATGTATCCAATCTCTTACAGGAAATGCTAAAGGAGCTTTTAGACTACTTTCCTTTGTTCCTGCTAAATTTACAGGGTGATTTATAGGATAGTTGGGATTGACCATTTTAGCCCCAATTATAGCTAGATTAGGGTATTTCTCAAGCTTATTTACTAATTTAGCCACTAACTCATCGCTAAATTCAGTATCGGGATTTGCAATAAGTGCAAATCTTGCCTTAAGCTTTCTATATGAATAGACTAGCCCTATATTGTTCCCCTCTCCATATCCATTGTTTTTAGTTGATTGTATAAGAATAAACTTTTCCTTATTTTTCTTTACATAGTATTTAAGCCTTATTCTTGAATCATCAGTAGAGGCATTATCCACAATAACTATTTTATCCAAATTTTTATAATTAATAATTCTTTCAAGTTGTTCTATTGTAGTATCTGCATCATTATAATTAAGAATTATAGCTACAGTTTTCATGTCTTTTTCCTTTTTCTCTGTTTTCTTAAGTAAACTCTTGAAATCATTTTTCTAAGTCTTGGAGATATTAAGGTGGCTAAATTTACTATATGATAAAATAACATATAAAATTCTTTGCCCTCTTCTTTTGGATAATCTCCCCATGCAGTAAAGCTGTTGTATTTTTCATATTTCTTTCTATATGGGTTAAAATTGCCCTTTCTCCAAGGTCTTTCATCTCCTGCAAAATGAATTATAGTCGGATTTTTCTTTGCTTTTTCAAAATCTTTTCTAGGAATAAGACTATATATTCTATCTTGCTCTACAAGTGCATTGTAAGACCAGTATCTATAATTTGTAAAGAAATTATAAGTTGGTGGTAATATTCTTATTTCCCAGCGTAAAGCCCCATTTATGGCGTCTTGATCTGCAAAAAGGCTTACATCATTGATACTTTCATGGTATGCAAGTATTCTTTCTAAAAATTTTTTCTTTCTATAAGCACTTAAATCTATTAAAAGTACTCCTGAATTAAAATAAGGTGCATCTATATAAGTGCCTATGTCGACCTTTAATTGTTTATCTATGGTAGGTTCTAATACTGCTCCTAATGCTTTCCCTCTAAGATTATAGTTCCAGAGTTTTTTTAGGCTTGAGCAAATTATAGTATCGCAATCTAAATAAATTACCCTTTTTATATCTTGAGGCAACATTAACCCCATAAATAATCTACCCATAACACTTATATCATAACTTCCTGTATCTATATTATAATCAAATCTATTTTTTAAATCAGAAAGTTCTAAAAATACTATCTCTCTATCATAATCCTTTACCTGTCTTGTAAGTTTTTCTTTTGACTCTTTGCTTATCCCAAAAGATAAGATAAAGATTTTTATGCTTTCAAAATCTCTGTTATTTTCTAACAAAGAAATCAAACTTGCTGCAAGATATCTTACATAATTTTCATTTGCTCCATATAATATATTCATTATTTTTGCTCCCTTAGGAAAAACAATCTATTGACTGCTGAACACATTGCTCTTATTGTAGATCTTGTTATATTTGAGGAAATTCCTACTCCATAAGTTGCTATATTTGATTCTCTATCTAATAGCTGAATATATGAGGCAGCTTGTACATTTGAACCTGAATTAAGCGAATGTTCTGTATAATCCAAGACTTTAAGCTTTAATCCAAGTGCATTTTCAAAGCCTACCTTTACTGCATCAATAGGTCCTCTTCCAACTCCCTCAAGTTCTTTTTCAACTCCAAACTCTTTGTAAGTCATTTTCATGAGAATTGCATAATCATTTTCAACAAGCTCAGTATCAGTAATCTGACAAGTTAAGAAATGTATCGGTTCTTTCATAAGTATATAGTTCTTTCTAAACTCTCTATAAATCTCTTCAGGGCTTACCTCTCCTTGTAACTCGGAGATATTTTGTATAATATCTGCAAATTCCTTTTGCATTCCCTTTGGAAGTTGGAAACCGTAGAAAGATTCCAAAACAAATGCAACCCCTCCTTTTCCCGATTGTGAGTTTATACGAACAACAGGCTCATATTTTCTGCCTATATCTGCCGGATCTATAAGTAAATATGGAACTTCCCAATAAGGGCTTTTATTCTTTGCCATAGCATGTATTCCCTTATTGATTGCGTCTTGATGAGAACCTGAAAATGAAGTAAATACTAGCTGACCTGCATAAGGATGTCTTGGTGCAATGATTAATTTAGTACATCGTTCATAAACTTCCATAATCTCTTTTATATCACTTAAATTAAGATTAGGGTCAATGCCTTGTGAAAACATGTTATATGCAAGAATTAACATATCTACATTTCCTGTTCTCTCTCCATTTCCAAAAAGTGTCCCCTCAACCCTTTCAGCTCCTGCCATAAGTGAAAGCTCTGTTGCAGCAACCCCTGTTCCTCTGTCATTATGTGGGTGAACACTTAATATAACTGATTCTCTATTTTCAAGATTTTTATTCATCCATTCTATTCTGTCTGCATAGATATTAGGTGTACTAAGTTCAACAGTAGCAGGAAGATTGATAATTACTTTTTTATCAGGGGTTGCTCCCCAAGCCTTTGTAACCTCATTACAGACTTCAAGTGCAAAATCAAGTTCAGTTGCTGTAAAGCTTTCAGGAGAATACTCAAGTATTATATTTCCGTCATGTTTTTTGCTACATCTTTTTACTACCTCTACTGCATCTAGTGCAATCTGTTTTACTTCCTGCTTTGATTTATTAAATACAACCTTTCTTTGTAAGGTGGAAATAGGATTATATATGTGCATAATTACATTTTTAATCCCCTTTACAGATTCAAAAGTTTTTTCTATAAGTGGTTCTCTACATTGGCTTAAAACCTGAACTTGTAAATCATCCGGAATAAGTTTTCTTTCTACAAGTTGCCTTAAAAAATCAAATTCTATTTGTGAAGATGACGGAAAGCCGACTTCTATCTCCTTAAAACCTAACTTTAAAAGTAGATTAAACATTTCTATTTTTTCCTCTACTGACATTGGTTCTACAAGTGCTTGGTTTCCGTCCCTCAAATCAACAGAACACCATATAGGTGCTTTTTCAATTCTTTTAAAAGGCCAAGTCCTTTGTGGAAAATCTAAAGTTTCCATTCTTTTGTATCTGCTTAAATTTTTCATATTTCCTCCTAACCTTACACATATTACTATAAGCTGAGCGACTTATAAAAGTAATTTCCTTAATTTCATAACTTCTATTACTGAATCAACACACTCCTCACACTCTTTTTTACTACCTGCCTCAACCATAACTCTAACTAGGGGCTCAGTACCACTTGCCCTTAAAAGTATTCTACCGTTTTCTCCAAGTTTTTTTGAAACTCTCTCAACTTCCTTTAGTACTTCCTCGTCTTTTTGTGCTATTTCCTTATCGATAACTTTAACATTTTTAAGCACTTGAGGGTACACTTTATAACCTGAAACTAATTTTGAAAGTTTCTCCTTTGATTCAAGCATTACCTCCATAACTTTTAAAGAAGTAAGTATTCCGTCCCCTGTTGTAGCATGTTTTGAAAATATAATATGCCCTGACTGTTCGCCTCCAAGGCAATGTCCATTGTTTACCATATTTTCATAAACAAATCTATCTCCTACTGCTGTCTTTTCATACTTAATATTTTCTTTATCAAATGCCTTATAAAGCCCAAAATTTGACATAATAGTTGTTACAACAGTATTATTATAAAGACTATTGTTATCTCTTAAATATTTTCCACAAATATAGAGTATAGCATCTCCGTCAACTACATTTGCATTTTCATCTACTGCTATACATCTGTCTGCATCTCCGTCATACGCAAAACCTACATCGCAACCTGTTTGTTTTACATAATCGCATAACTTTTCAATATGTGTTGAGCCACAATCTTTATTTATATTCAAACCATTTGGGTTATTATTTATAACAAATGTATCTGCCCCAAGTGAATCAAATACATTTTTTGCAATGGTAAATGCTGAACCGTTTGAGCAATCAAGTGCAACCTTTACATTTTTAAATGACCTTGTAGCTATTGAAATAAGATAACCTATATATCTATTTCTACCTGCTGAGTAATCCTGCGTTTTTCCTATAAATTCTCTTTTTGCCAGAGGTATATCTGTAATTACACCGTCAATATAATCCTCTATTAAATTTGTAACTTTGTCCTCAAGTTTTTCGCCATTTCCATTTAATATTTTTATTCCATTGTCATAAAAAGGATTATGGCTTGCACTAATCATAATACCACAATCAAAGTCTTCAGTTCTTACTACATAAGACACACTTGGAGTGGTCGTAACATGCAAAAGATAAACGTCAGCCCCTGATGCTGTAAGTCCTGCCACTAAAGAATACTCAAACATATAACTTGATAATCTAGTATCCTTACCTATGACAACCCTACATTTACTACCTGATTTAGGATTTTTTCCATAATAATATCCTATAAATCTTCCTACTTTATAAGCATGCTCAACCGTAAGGTCTACATTTGCCTCTCCTCTAAAACCGTCTGTTCCAAAATATTTGCCCATACTAAACCTTTCTAAAAATGTTTACTGAATTTCTAAAAGATACCTGCCAAGTGCGTCCTGCCACTTTGGTAAGTGCTTAAAACCGTTTTCATCAAGCTTTGACTTATCCATTCTGCTATTATAAGGCCTTTTTGCCTTAACAGGAAATTGTGTAGAATCCACAGGAATAACTTTTACATCAAGTTTTGCCTGCCTAAATATTTCACAAGCAAACTCATACCATGAGCAAAGCCCCTCATTTGTAGCATGATATTTTCCATACTTATCAGTTACTATCATATCACTAAGAAGTACAGCTAAATCGGCAGTATATGTAGGTGAACCTATCTGATCATTTACAACCTTTAATTCATCTCTTTCTTTTCCTAGCCTTAACATGGTCTTTATAAAATTATTTCCACCCTTTCCAAATACCCAAGAAATTCTAACTATAAAGTATCTCTTACAGAACTTTTCAACTGCAACCTCTCCGTCGTATTTTGTTTTTCCATAGACATTAAGTGGTGCCGCCTTATCATCAGGTTGCCAAGGTCTTTCTCCCTGTCCGTCAAATATATAATCTGTACTTATATACATAAGTTTAATGTCTAAATCTGCACACACCTTTGCAATATACTCTGTTCCTTTTGCATTTATTTTCTCTGCAAGTTCAGGTTCATCTTCTGCTCTATCAACAGCAGTATATGCAGCACAATGTATACAGGCATCCAGCTTTTTTTCTTTATTTAACTTACTTATTACTTCAATACAATCTTTTTCATTGGTTATATCTAATTCATCAATATCAATACCAACTGCCTCAATACCTCTTTTTGTAAGTTCCTTTACTAAATCACTTCCAAGTTGCCCCTTTGCTCCGGTAATTAAAACTCTCATACTACCTCCTTAAAACTTGCAGATTAATAATCTGCTCTAGCATTTTAAAATATCTTTTTGTTTTAAATGTGTTTATTTGTAAATGTAGGCACACTAAATACTATTTTTATCCTATAACATAACAATAACAAACATGTATCAATCTAAATAATTATTTTTAGAGAGTATCGCAAAATTGATTTTTACGAATATTACTATATTATTTGTTCTCTATTGGAAAACAAAAAGTTATATTTATTATTATGGGGCTGTTGCAAAATTAACTTTATTAGCATTATTTATTCTTTTTGTTTTCCGTAGGGAAACAGAGAAAATCATATTTGCTAATTTAAATACTTTCTATTATATATCTTGTCCCCCGTAGGGGGACAAGATATATATGGATACCTATTTTGCGACACCCTCATATTTCTATACTTATCCTATAATCTCTTGCCATACATATTTTCAAAATAATTGGTATATTCTCCACTTATAATATGTTTCCACCAATCTTCATTTTCAAGATACCACTCTATTGTCTTTACTATTCCTGTATCAAAATTGTATTCCGGTTTCCACCCAAGCTCAGTTTCAATCTTAGTAGGGTCTATTGCATATCTTCTATCATGTCCAGGTCTATCTGTTACATATTTTATAAGACTTTCAGGTTTATTTAAATGTTTCAATATTGTCTTTACAACCTCCAAATTGGTTCTTTCATTATGACCTCCTATATTGTAAACTTCTCCCTCTTTACCATTTCTTATAATTAAATCTATTGCCTTACAGTGATCTGTTACATATAGCCAATCCCTTACATTCTCTCCCTTTCCATATACAGGAAGTGGTTCATCTGCCAATGCTCTGCTTATCATAAGTGGTATTAGTTTCTCAGGAAAATGATAAGGTCCGTAATTGTTTGAACATCTCGAAATAGTTACAGGCAGCTTATATGTTCTATAATATGCTAATGTAAATAAGTCTGCACTTGCCTTTGCTGATGAATATGGGCTTGAAGTATGTAGGGGAGTTTTTTCAGTAAAAAATAAATCAGGTCTATCAAGTGGTAAATCTCCATACACCTCATCAGTAGATACTTGATGAAATCTCTTTATCCCATAAGCTCTACAAGCATCAAGTAATGTTGTAGTTCCAATTACATTTGTTCTTACAAAAATTTCAGGATCTGTTATAGACCTGTCTACATGGCTTTCAGCTGCAAAGTTTACTACTATGTCCGGCTTTTCTTCTTCAAATAATTTAAAAATAAATTCTCTATCAGCAATATCTCCTTTCACAAACTTATAGTTTGCCTTATTCTCTACAGGTTTAAGGGTTTCTAAATTTCCTGCATAAGTAAGTAAATCCAGGTTTATGATAATATCATCAGGATATTTATTCACCATATAATGCACAAAATTTCCTCCTATAAATCCTGCTCCACCTGTTACTATAATTTTCATTTTTTTCTCCTTGATTTTAAATATTAGTAAGCTATATCACTTATTTATTGTAACCATTTTCTTTAAATAAGACAATAGTAAACGTAAGATACGGTTAGTTTTATTAATTATTATAGTATTTTTTTACTAAATTAATAGGGGTTTCCTCGCCGACGGCGAGGAAACCCAACATCAAAAAAATCCCTATATCAAAAAAACTCAATATATACTATATTTACATTTTTCTAATTCAACACTAATTACTTTATCCATGCTCCGTTACTATCAACACGATATCCATTAATTACAGTATTTTGCGCCATAGCTCCCTTTGGCATGTTACCCTCGGTTTTCTCATAAAAATAATACCATTTATCATTAATCATCTTCCAACCGGTAACCATATAGCCTTGTTCATCAAAATAATACCAATCTTTTTGGTCATTAAACTTGAGTTCTGCCCACTGTGATTTTTTCCAACTCTTGTCCGGATACTGATACCACCAACCTTTAGAGTCTAATATCCACTCGCCCTCTTTTTTATTAATCTCATTTCTTGATTTTACTCTGCTTATAACTCTACTGCCACTATGATTTCTTGAACTTCCCCCTCCATAACTTCCACTATTACTATTACCATTATCTATTGGTTTGCTTGGAGTGCTTGGGTTCATTGGTTTGCTTGGAGTGCTTGGGTTACTTGGGTCGTTTGGTTTACTTGGGTTCATTGGGTCGTTTGGTTTACTTGGGTTCATTGGGTCATTTGGTTTACTTGGGTTCATTGGGTCATTTGGCTTATTCGTGTTACTTGGAACGCTTGGGATAGGGTTACTTGGAGTAGCCTGATTACTTGGAGCTAATGGGTTACTTGGGTTGCTCGGATTACTTGGGTTACTAGGATTCATTGGATTACTTGGAACACTTGGACTTGTAGGGTCAGTTACAGTCAAAGTACCTATAAGTGCAGGACTTCCTGCTTTATAATTATCTCCATAAGCTATTGGAGATATTGTGTCTATATTAAATGTCCCTGCCATACTACCGTCAGTTCCCCATGTAAATGTAGGTAAAGCTGTTATAGCATCTTGCTTTAAATCTCCATTTACTACTCCCTCTACTGTAAAGTCATCAAAACTTTGAGGTAAAGTTGGAAGTTGTTCATTTACCTTTATAGATTTGTTAGCAACCTTTAAAGTTACGTCTTTTTTAGCTATTTTAAACTTTCCAAGTTCAGTTTCAAAATTACCATAATAATTTGAAAGCTTAACTTTTACCTTATATTCCCCTGCATCTACCGGCTTATTAGTTAAGACAGTGTCATTTATATCCCTGTATTCAATAGTATAATTATTGTCATGAGTATTAAAATTATCAATACCATGCTCTTGTTTATTATACACTATATTAGTAGGAAGTTGAGGAAAATCTACTTTCTCAGCACCTATAAATGAAGTTGCAAGACTAACTTTTCCATTTTCACCACTTGATATATTTTTATAATCTATAACTGCAAAACCATTATCATCTACATTCCATAAGACTTTAATATTAGAATTAGGATAGGTCAAAATATGCCTATTATCATAGCCTCCTGCAACATAAAAAAATGGTAGTGAATTATTATTATATTGGTCAAATACAGTATCATCCCAAGCTATAACATTTGCATTTGTACCTATGTTTACATTAGCAAGGTCATGGTTTGGGGGAGTATTTACTTTTATTACACTATTATGTGTTCTCAAATCTGTACTATTTTCAGTTCCAAAAGAAAAAATAGTACCCCCTGTAATATTATAATTTGTGCTTTCGCTAGGTTGCAATACTAATGCCTGTGTATTAACATAATTTCTGATGCTACCACCTCTCATGTCAAGGCTACTCTTTCCTGCCAAAAGAACAGTAGGAAAAAGTGTAGGAGGAATACTACTCTGAGTTCTACTAAGTTCTCCTCCTAAAATAGTAACTTTTATATTACCATTGGCATTAGTTCTTAATGAAGAACCTCCAAGTGTAGAATTTATACTTCCTCCCCTGATTTCAAACTCAGAAATATCTGTGGTTGCTATACTTTCAAGGTCTATTAGTGTAGGTATGGCACTTCCTTTTATATCAGCGTCCCAAATTACTTTTTTACCATTTGCTAGTCTTATAGTTACAGGATTTTCATGATAATTAAGTTCTGCCTTACCTGTAATTGTAATAGTATCATTTGCATTTAGTGCATCTTCAATCTTTTGTGCTACATAATTAGATATATTTGGTGTACCTGCCGGTGGTGTGATGTTTACTTCCGTACCTATTATACTTCCTGCTGCATAAGTATTATATGGAAGTGTCGAAACAAGTGGAACTGATGCTACCAAACAACATACTGCAACTATACCACCCAATTTTTTTAATTTCATTTACTATCTCCTTTACTCTTACTCTAATTTATCAACTATTTCAAAACACTCTTATTTAGTTCTTTTATTCAAAGTATTCTTAAGCTTTTTATTTAATTTGAAGTTGATAAAAACCAAAATTCTACACAAATAATAACAATTTTAATGATAATTATACGAATTGAATATTATTAAATTTTTCGTAAAATTAAGCTCTTTAATTATTATTTATTTTATTCCTTTATCAGTATAGAAGTTACTCTTGTAACTGTCAAGTAAACATTAGTAACAGTTTATTTTCAATTTTAATAACTTTATAGTTGTAACATGCTAAACCATACTTTTTTACAATGTCATTGTTTTAAAACTTCATAAATTGCCTAAGTTTTTTTATATAAAGAATTATTAAAAAACTATTATAAAATATCCATTATTGTTGTCGTGAAATATATATCTATTTATGTTTTGTCCCCCTACGGGGGACAAAACACTTCTAATAATAACTTTTGTTTTTAAATAGCAAACAAATATTATTTAATTTGCACTACACCGTTTTCAACCCACTCGCCATTTGCATTGACCTTATATCCGTCAGGTGTGGTGGTGTTTACATACAACATCCCTGTTTTAACATCTAATAGATAACATTTTCCATTTATCCACTGCCAACCTGTAAGCATATAACCGTCTTTTCCAAAGTAATACCAATTAAGTTTGCCTTGCCATTCTAGTTCTTTCCAAGTTTCCCTTATACTATTTCCTCCAATTTCATCAGCACTCCAACCTTTTTCATCATAGAACCATAAGTTAGTTTTAGTTTTTGTAGCAAGTTTTCTATTTGTTTCATTATTCTTGGTATTTTTAGCTACACTTATTACTCTACCACCACCACTAGAATTACCTCTACTAGAACTTGCCCCTCTATTTTGATAAGATTTTAAAGTTTCATTATTTCCTATTTTATCTAGGGTTTCTGATTTATTTGATTTTGTTCGGCTTTCATTTTTATCTGTTTTAGTTTCACTTGAACTTATCTGACTTTCTTTTTTATCTGATTTTGTTTGACTTTCATTTGTACTTGGTATTTTAGTCTTATCTTCTTTAGTTTCACTCTTTACATCATCAGATGCCTTTGTAGTTTCATTTTTTTGTGGTACATTCTGCTTAGTTTGTTTCTCAGTTTGTGATTTATTAGTTTCTGATTTACTATTTTCTGATTTACTATTTTCAAAGCTTTTAGTACTTTCTTGGCTTTGGCTTTGTTTTTTACTTTCTGTACTTTCACTACCAAAATTTCCATTTTTACTTTCTGTATTACTCGGATCTGCATTTGATGATGTATGATTACTCTGACTAGGAGTTGTTTGGCTAGGAGCAGTTTGACTAGGTAAGGTTTGAGGTGGTTGTACATTTTCCTCTTTCCAAGTAAAACTAATGCTATCAGACTTAACCTGATTTGACAAATCCTTTACTTCCACTTTTATAATATATTCTGCCGCCTCATCAGAAGAGATAGTTACACTATTTTCCTCGCCATAAGCCTTAACTTCTTCTATATTTCCCATATTAAGGTCTTGCTTAAGGAAACGATATTTCAAGTTTTCACTTCCACCTACTCCTCCATTTGCATTTGCAGTAAATTCTACTGATGTTCCTTTGAGCTGTGGCGAAGTTAAATTTGCAGTAAAATTAGTTATATTTATAGTATCTTTTGATAATGTTTCCCACTTAAAATTAGTTTCCTTGCTTAAAAGTTTTGATTCTCCTGACCTTATCTCAAGCCCCTCTTGACCATTTGCAGGGTATTGCTTAGTTGCTCCGTCATTTACTATAATCCTTGAAAATGCAAAACCACTTGGAAGTTTATATCCGTAAACATCATTTCCCAAATACTCCATTTCTTCTCCACGCCAAGTTGCATTTTCTCTTGTATTTCCGTCATTATCTTTTACATACACATAACAATGTAGGTTTTCATTCCAGTCTTTAGGCTTTTTGACATATACATCATAATTTCTATTATAATTTACTATTTTACCTTTCCAATAATGGCTTATTCTGTCCCTTACAATATTTCCCAAAGAATCCTTAACCTCTACCTTTAACATTACACTACCTGTTCTATTTCTCATTATGCTGCAAGTATTTTCAGAACTAAAATCCTTAATAACTTCTTCTACTCCATTAATTACTTTGATAAATTTATATTTTAAATCGCCTATGCCGCCACTTGCATTTACAGTAAAATCTACATTTTCCCCTTCAAAAGATTCATCTTGACTTTTTGAAATGAAGTTTATACTTGGACTTATATCTGCACCAATATCTAACGGCAACCACCTATTATCCATAAATCTATTAAAAATCATAGAGTTATTTTTATGCCATTCAAGACCGTCAACACTTGGGTACTGAACATCTGAACCACCTTGCTTTGATGCAAATATTACTCTTATAGCCTGACATTAGTCCTAATGACAGTCCAAACGCTAAAACTTTACGAAATATTTTAGCTTTTAAGGAATTTCTTTTATATTTTAAATTTAATACATTTTTCTTCATCATATAATCTTAACCTCCAACATTTATTATAAGATTTTCACATAAAACAAGCTTTACAAACTCATTTCTTTGTTAAATCCTATTGATTTCACTCCCTTCTAACTATCTTTTATTATTGTAAAACTTAAAATATACAGTTGTCTATTATTAATATTTTATGAAATTTAACTTTATTTTTTATGTATTATCATGTATGGATATCTTAACCTTGATAAAACTTTACGAAAATAGCATCTGTTTTAGTCTATAAATTTATCAAAATGTCTTTTGTGGGAGGGATAATTTCATATAAATAAAAAAAACAGTAAATCAAAAGTTGACTACTGTTCTCTTAGTTTATATCTATTTATATCTTATAATTTATGTACTTATACTACTCTTTAACTTTAAGTTTACTTACAAAATTTAAAAACTGATTATAGTCATTAATGCCTATATTCTTCAAATAATTTATTACTTGAATTTCAAAGATACTACTATCTAAATTCATGGCTTTTAATATATTTTCAGCTATCCTATTTATTACAGAAACTACAACTGAATTACCTGCTTGTTTATATAAATGAGAATTTGCTATTTGTGGTAATTTAAATTCCTTAGGATAACCTTGAAAATTAAAACATTCTCTAGGTGTTAATTTCCTTATACCATACTCAGTTTTTATCAAAGGTACATTATGTCCTCCTGTTCCCATATTGGCTGTAAGTGTTGGACAAACATTACTCTTATTTTCTCTAACATATTTTCTTCTCCATTGATATATTGTATCCATTTTTGTCATGTTTTGTTTTAGTACTTCAAAAAAATCATTCTTTTCTCTTGTATAAAAAAATGTTTCATCAATAACATTATCTTCAAACATGTCTTTTATAGTTTTTGTCAGTTTTATAGGAAAAGGAAACTCAAAATTAGAAAAAATCTTATCATCTCTAAAACCAACTATATATATTCTTTCTCTATTTTGAGGAATATTTCCATAGTCTTTTGCATTTAAAACTTTATATTTTATTTTATAACCATTTATTTCTAATGCCTCTTTTATTATCTTAAATGTCTTGCCCTCATCATGACTAACTAGATTTTTTACATTTTCTAAAAAAATAACCCTTGGTTTTTTTGCAATAATAATCCTTAAAGTTTCAAAAAATAAATCTCCCGTATTTTCATCTTCAAATCCTTTTCTATATCCTGCTATACTAAAAGATGTGCAAGGAAAACCTGACAATAATACATCTATCTCAGGTATTTCATCAACTTTAACCTCTCTAATATCTTTTTCATTTAAATTTGTAGAAAAGTTCTCTAAATATGTCAATCTTGCATTTTTATCGTATTCATTAGCCCATACAGTTTTAAACTGTCCGGTTTTTTCAAACCCTAAATCTATACCTCCAACTCCTGAAAAAAGACTTGCTACCCTATACATTTATTATATTCTCCAATTCTTATCTATTTAAAAATTATCATAACATAAATAATACAAATTATAAAGCAGCACGCCGCTTTGTAATTTATATATTTTTTTGTTACAATCAAACTATCTATTGGGAAAGGAAAATAACCATGGAAAAAACAACTAAAGAAAAATATAATGAAGTAATTTCTCTTTATCCTATTTGGAAAAACCTAAATAGCAGAATTAAAAAACTGTATCCTTGTGGAGTAAACTTTCATGAAGTTTTTTCTGAGTTTATTGTTTGCTATGTAAATAATTACTATCATAGTATCGGAGCAGGCTCATAAGATGCTTTAACTGAAGATAAAAAGAAAGTACAAATAAAAGGAACATCTAATTTTGATAGCGACTTAACTAGTTTTGGCCCAAGAAGTGAATTTGAAATTTTAGAATTCGCCTGTTTAAATCAAAATTTAGACACTTTATCTTTATATAAGATTCCCATAAACGAATTATATGATATTAAGGTCAACAAAGAAAACACCTTTAGAGAACAACAAGATGCAGGTAAACGACCTAGATTCTCTATACTTATACAATATATTAATAAATATAATTTAAAACCTTATGCTATCGTAAATATGATAACAGGACAAATAGATATGTTAAAGGAGTAACCTATGCTTTATTTTACAAGTGATTATATGGAGGGGGCAGATGAAAGAATCTTAGAAAAGCTCATTTCCTCAAATATGACAAAGGTTTCGGGATATGGAAGTGATGAGTTTTCCGAAAATGCAAAGGAAAAGATAAAAAAAGAATGTGGCAGTGATGAGGCAGAAGTTTATTTTTTAGTAGGGGGTACACAAACTAATAAAATAGTTATATCTTCTATATTACGCTCTTTTGAGGGGGTTATAGCAGCTGATACAGGACATATCTTTGTACATGAGGCAGGTGCTATTGAAAATTCCGGTCATAAGGTAATAAGTATTAAGGCAAATGCAGGTAAAATCTCAGATTTAGATATAGAAAATTATGTAAGTATTTTTCACAAAGATACAAATAAGGAACACATGGTATTTCCGAAGTTAGTATATCTATCACAACCTACCGAATATGGAACACTGTATACAAAATCAGAACTAATTAAAATAAAAAATGTATGCAAACAATACAATTTAAAATTATTTATAGACGGTGCAAGGCTTGGATATGCTCTTGCCTCAGAGGAAAATGATGTAGAAATCAAAGATTTATATGATATATGTGATGTTTTATACATTGGAGGTACAAAATGTGGTGCATTATGTGGCGAGGCAGTTGTAACAAAACCTAATTTAATACCTAATTTTTTCACTATTATAAAACAAAATGGAGGACTTCTCGCAAAGGGGCGACTACTTGGTATACAGTTTGATGTTCTTTTTACTGATGATATTTATAAAACTATTTGTACAAATGCAGTTAAACAGGCACTTAGAGAGCCTGTGAAATTTTTTCTGTAAATTTGCCTTCTATGGTATAAAATGTACTTGAGTTTACAAGTACATATTCAATTTACTATGTACACTTTCATATGTCAAG
>CALALP010000049.1 GCA_937925515.1 uncultured Lachnoanaerobaculum sp.
ATTAAGGTAGGGAAAGATGTTATAATTGAAAGTCTTGATTTTATTGATAAAAAAGATAAGGTAACAAAAGGTAAAAGTAAAAAAGGATTAGAATATAATAATATGTTACATAGTTTAGCATATTCTAAATTTAGTGATATAGTGGATAGTGCATGTTTTAAAAATAGAGTAACATTAATAAAAGTAAATCCTGCATATACAAGTAAGATTGGGAAAGAAAAATATACAAATAGTATGAAATTAAATATACATAATGCAGCTAGCTATGTCATAGCTAGACGAGGAATGAAATTAGCTAGTTAATTAAATAAAACTTTCCTTACATAACGATATTATACGCAAGACAGTATAGTCGCTCCCTGTAAGGAATAAAGATGCGAGAGGTGGTGTTGTATTAGTGAGATAACATCAAGGTTGAAACACCAATACCTCTCAGGATAACCGTAAGTCCTAGAAAATTTTATTCTTTAAAATTAATCTTTTAGAATTATGAAAGTCAAATTTGGTACTTTTATATATTTTAAAAGTTACGGTGTCGCAATCAATTTTTTAAATTAGTTATTGCAATGCCCCATTTTCTTAGATAAGTAAAGCACAAGCGAAAGGCTACATTATAAATATGGTAAAAATTAGTTTTAGTAGTGAAGAGCGATTATATATTTTCATACCAAGTGCAAGTAAGGGAATAAAAAATATTGCAGAAAAATTTTCTAAGGATATTTATAGTACTTCAAATCAAGAGCCTATTATAAAAGAAGAATTTACAAATGTAAAACAAGCTGTAATTATAGTAACACTTACAGAGTGTGAGGATAAAATTATAGAAGAACTATCTACTAGGCTTGAGGGAGTACATTTAATTAGTGGAAAGTATGAAAGTTATGATATAGAAATGATAGAAAATATCTTTGGAGTAGAAAATGCACTTGTGATATGTGGGAGTGATAGACTTGGAAGTATATATGGAATGTTTTTTGTGTCAAAACTTCTTGGTGTAAGTCCTCAAGTTTGGTTTGGAGATGCTACACCAATGAAATACAGAAAGATTAATTTTAAATCTCAAGTTATAGATGATTTAGAAAATAATGTAGAATTAGAAACAGGTATTTTTAGAAAAATATCTAAGGAACGAAATAAAAAAGACATTTATATAAGTAGATATACTTCAAAAGAGCCTATAATAAGATATAGGGGATTTTTTATAAATGATGAATGGCCTTGTTTTGGAAACTGGGCTATGGAACATTTTGGTGGTCTAAATTCAAAGATGTATGAACATATTTTTGAGTATCTTCTTAGACTAAATGGAAATTATCTATGGCCTGCAATGTGGAATTCAGCATTTATGGAAGACGACAAAGACTCTATAAGACTTGCTGACAGTTATGGAATCTATATTGGAATGAGTCATCATGAACCTTGTAATAGAAGTGGGATTGAGTACAGCAGACTTAGAGGCAAAGATAGTATTTATGGCGATGCATGGGATTATCGCATAAATAAGAATAAGATACTTAAGTTTTGGGAAGACGGATTAAAAAGAAGTGCCGGTTTTAGAACAATTCCTACAATAGGAATGAGGGGAGAAAATGACTCGAAACTTTTAGAAGAGGGAGCAGATATTACCTCAAATGTTGAAGTACTTAAAGATATTATAAAAAATCAAAATATACTTATAAGGGATATTTTGGGAGATGTTCCAAAACTATTTGCAGTTTATAAAGAAGTAGAAGATTATTTCTTTGGAGAAAATGAAAACGGACTCAAGGGATATGATGAACTTAAAGATGCCATTTTGCTACTTTGTGAGGATAACCATGGTAATATGAGAGCATTACCGGATGAAAGTTTTAGAAATCATAAAGGTGGCTTAGGAATGTATTATCATTTTGACTATCATGGAGATCCTATTTCTTATGAATGGGTTTGCTCTACTCCTATATCTAAAGTTTGGGAACAGATGAGTGAGGCTTATGCTTTTGGTATAGATAAACTTTGGATAGTAAATGTTGGCGATGTAAAGTTTCAAGAATATCCTTTAAATTACTTTATGGACTTAGCTTATGATTTTGAAAAGTATAGTTTAGATTATTTAGCTTATGAAAAAAAGTGGGTTTCAAGAATATTTGAAGAATTTTTAGACAGTAAAACTTGTTTAAAAATAGGAGAGTTACTTCATGATTTTTTATATTTAAATCATCTTAGAAGACCGGAGGCACTTAATGATAAGGTGTATTCTACTTATAACTATTTAGAAACAGACAGAATAATTGAAAAGGTAAATAGCTTACAGTTACTTGATGAGGAACTTATTGAAATTACTAAAAAAGCAGGTTGTAGAAAAGCATATATAAGTCTTATATCTTTTCAGGCAAGGGCATCTTTAAATTTATTAAAGTTACATCTATTTACAGGGAAAAATCATCATTATGCTAATACAGGCAGAGCAGTTGCAAATTTATATGCTCAGTATATAGATAGACATATAGAATTAGATAGAAATTTAGCAAAAGATTTTGCTAAGTTTAAACTTGGGAAATGGAATGGAATGCAACTTGCCTCTCATATAGGATTTACTAATTGGAATGATGAAGATTATAGGTATCCTATAAAATATATATTAACACTGCCAAATAAACCTAGACTTGTAGTGTCTAAAGTTGATGCAGAAAATATTTACACAAATCAGTATTTCCCGAAGACTTTAGAAATAAGAGATTTCTTAGAAAGTGAAAGAGAAAGTATTGAACTAGAAATTGCAAATGGTGGAGTAGGGACTTTGAATTGGCAAGCTGACTTAAAATGTAGTTGGCTAAAGTTATCAAAAACCTTTGGAGAAACTCCTTTGATAGAGCGTATAAAAATACAGTTAGAAAAGTCGGAACTTGATTATGACAAAGACTATCAAGTGGAATTTAAGATTTATACTGAAACAGAGTTTGTGCCGATAAAAGTTTTTGCAAGAAAAAGAAGTTATAAGAAAGCTGATAAAGAGGCTTTCATTATGCAAGATAAGATTTTTACAATACCGGCAAATTGTTTTTATCAAAAGGAAGATGTAAGCTTAAGTGATGATTTAAAGTTATCTACAAAGGATAGTTTAGGTTCATTTAAGGTGATTGAAGATTTTGGAAAATATGGTTTTGGTATTAAAGCATTTCCACTTATAAAGAGCTTTTTACCTAACGAAAAGTCGCCAAGTGTTTCTTATCTAATATATTCAGAATATGCCTTTAAAGCAGAAATTACACTTTGTACCTCTCCTGCAAATCCTCTTAAGTATGGTGGAAAATTTAGTTTTGGTTTGAAAATAAATTCTGAGAGTGTAAAAGAAGTGGATATTACAGGAAGTGATTATAAGGCAGGAGATAATAATTGCAAAGAGTGGGCAAGTGCAGTGCTTAATGCAGAGCATAGAGCCACTATAATTGGAAATATTAAAAAAGGTAATAATGAAATAAAAATATTTGCAAGGCAATCAGGTATTGTGCTTGAAAGAATTTTAATTACTCAGGTAGGAGATAAAAAGAAAGAGTCTTACTTAGGTGCTGTTAATGGAATAAAAGTTAAAGACATAGTTAAATGTGATTCTTAGGGAGAAATATAATGAGCAGTGAGAAAAAAGTAGAATTAAGAATGAAAGCAATAGAAAAGGCAACAAAGCTTGTGGAGCAGATGACAATAGATGAGGCTATTTCACAACTTAGTTATAATGCTCCTGCAATAGAAAGACTAAATATTCCGGAATATAACTGGTGGAATGAGGGGCTTCATGGGATGGCAAGAGCAGGTACTGCAACAGTATTTCCACAGGCAATAGGTCTTGCAGCAACTTGGAATAAAAAGCTTATGAGAGAAATAGGCGAGGTTATAGCAGTTGAGGCAAGAGCAAAGTATAATGCGGCAAAAAAACATGGCGATAGAGATATATACAAAGGGCTTACACTTTGGACACCAAATGTAAATATATTTAGAGACCCAAGGTGGGGGAGAGGTCATGAAACCTTAGGAGAAGACCCTTATCTTACATCAGCACTTTGTATAGAAGAAATAAAGGGATTACAAGGAGATGAAGAATATTTAAAAACTGCTGCTTGTGCCAAACATTTTGCCGTACATTCAGGGCCTGAGTCAAAAAGACATTATTTTAATGCTAAAGCCTCTAAAAAAGATGTGGTAGAAACTTATTTGCCTGCCTTTAAGGCAGCTGTATGTGAGGCAGGAGTAGAGGCAGTAATGGGAGCATATAACAGAACAAATGGCGAACCTTGTTGTGCTAATACTGAACTTATAGAAAATATATTAAGGGGAGAATGGGGCTTTCAAGGACATTTTGTTTCTGACTGTTGGGCAATAAAAGATTTTCATGAACATCATGACATTACTAAGAATGGAGTAGAGTCATCTGCCCTTGCATTAAATAAAGGTTGTGATTTAAATTGTGGTTGCTCATATCTTTGTTTAAAAGAGGCATTAAATAAGAGATTAGTTACTAAAGAGGCTATAAAAAATGTAGCTATAAGATTATTTACAACAAGATATTTACTTGGAATGTTTGAGGAAACTGAATATGACAGTATTCCTTATGCAGTAGTGGATTGTAAGGAGCATAAAGCTTTAAATCTTAGAGCAGCAGAAGAAAGCATTGTGTTATTAAAAAATGACGGTTTGTTACCACTTAAGAAATCAGATATTAAAGTGCTTGGAGTTATAGGTCCAAATGCTGATTCAAGGAAAGCTTTGGAGGGCAATTACCATGGAACTGCTGCAAGATATGTAACAGCACTTGAAGGATTACAAGATTATCTAAAAGATGAAGTTAGAGTTATGTACTCCATAGGTTGTGAGCTTTCTGAACTAAAGAGTGAAATGCTTTCAAAGTATGAAAATGATAGGGTATCAGAGGCACTTGCAGTGGCAGAGTGCTCAGATGTAGTTGTACTTTGTCTTGGACTTGATGAAAATTTAGAGGGCGAAGAGGGAGATATGAGTAATGTATATTTCTCAGGAGATAAAGAAGACCTACTTTTGCCAAAAAGTCAAAGAGTTCTTTTAGATGTAGTACTCTCAACAGGTAAACCTGTAATAGTATGTATGTTTACAGGAAGTGCGATGGATTTAAATAAGGCGTCAGGTGCAAATGCACTTTTACAAACTTGGTATCCGGGGGCTGAGGGAGGAAAAGCTCTTGCAAATATTTTATTTGGCGAGGTATCTCCTAGTGCCAAACTTCCTATAACCATATATCAAAGTATTGAGGATTTACCTGATTTTGAGGATTACTCTATGAAAAATAGAACATATAGATATATGAAAAAAGATGCACTTTATCCTTTTGGTTTTGGACTTAATTATGGAAATACAAGCATTGAAAAAGTGGAAATATTAGAAGATGATACTTCTACATTAATTGAAGAAAATAAAATAATTACAAGAGATTTACAGGAGATAAAATTAAGTGTAACCATAAGTAATACAGGAATGGATACAAGGGATATTATAGAAGTGTATGTAAAAAATGATTCTAAATTTGCTCCTCCAAATCCTGTTTTGGTTGCATTTGAAAAAGTAACAGTACCAAATGGAAAAAGAAAAGTAATTGAGTTGACTATACCTATAAAAGCTTTTAAAATAGTAAATGATAATGGCGAATTTGTCTTTGATTCAAATAATAGTTCTGTATATATTGGAACATTTGCACCAAATAAAAGAAGTTTAGAACTTACAGGTAAAAGTATAAATTCATTTACTATAAATTGGAATAAGGAGGCTTAAGTTGTATTATATAGGCATTGATCTTGGAACTTCGGCAGTTAAATTAGTGCTTATGAGTTCTAAAGGAGAAGTAGTAAAAACCGTTTCTAAGGAATATCCTCTGTATTTTCCTAATGTAGGGTGGTCAGAGCAAAATCCACTTGATTGGTATGAAAAAAGTATAGAGGGTATAAAAGAGTTAATTAAGGGAGTTGAGAACGAAGTTTCAGGTATTAGCTTTGGTGGTCAGATGCATGGACTTGTTATATTAGATGATAAGGATAATGTCTTGCGACCTGCAATACTTTGGAATGATAGTAGATCAGTTAGTCAAACTCAGTATTTGAATAATGTTATAGGTAGAGAAAAACTTTCAGAGATGACTGCAAATATTGCTTTTACAGGTTTTACAACCCCTAAATTACTTTGGGTAAAGGAAAATGAGCCTGACATTTTCAAAAAGATAAATAAGATAATGTTACCAAAAGATTATTTGGCATACAAACTTTCAGGAAGTTTTTCAACAGACTATTCAGACACATCAGGAATGTTATTACTAGATGTTAAGCATAAATGTTGGTCTAGTAAGATGCTTGAAATATGTAGTATTAAAGAGGAAATGTTGCCTAAACTTTATGAAAGCTATGAGGTCATAGGAAATATAAAACCTGAACTTGCTAGGAAACTAGGCTTAAAGACTGATGTAAAAATAATAGCAGGAGCAGGAGATAATGCAGCCGCCGCCATAGGAACAGGTACAGTGGGCGAGGGAAGATGTAATATTTCACTAGGAACTTCAGGTACTATATTTATATCAAGTAAAAAATTTGGAGTGGATAAATATAATGCTTTGCATTCATTTGCACATGCTGACGGTGGTTATCATCTTATGGGCTGTATGCTAAGTGCGGCAGCTTGCAACAAATGGTGGCTTGAAGATATATTAAATACAAATGATTATGTAGCTGAACAGGCAGGCATAGATAAGCTTGGAGAAAATAGGGTTTTCTTTTTACCTTATCTTATGGGGGAGCGTTCTCCTCATAATGACCCCGATGCAAGAGGCATGTTTTTGGGAATGTCTATGGACAGTACAAGAAAGGACATGACTTTAGCAGTTTTAGAGGGGGTTACTTTTGGGCTTAGAGATTCTTTAGAGGTGGCTAAAAGTCTTGGAATAGATATAAAACGTACTAAGATATGTGGAGGTGGTGCTAAAAGTCCTCTTTGGAAAAAGCTTGTAGCAAATATTTTAAATTTAGAAGTAGAGGTTTTACCTAGTGAGGAAGGGCCGGGATATGGTGCGGCAATACTTGCAGCAGTTGGTTGTGGAGAGTTTAAAAGTATTGAAGAGGCAGTATCAAATATAATAACTGTCAAAGAAACTATAAAACCGGATACAGAACTTGTCGCTAAGTATGAGAGTAAGTATCAGAAATTTAGAAAAATCTATCCGACAGTTAAGTCTTTATATAAAGAGATAATCTAGGGTTAATAAATTAATATTTAATTGAGGGTGTTGCAAAATATCTATACTTATGTAATTTGTCCCCCTACAGGGGACAAATTACATAAAATAATGAATAAATAATTTTGGAGGTGTTTATGAGCGAAATATTTAAAGGTATTCCTAAAATAATATATGAGGGAGCAGGTACAAAAAATCCTTTTGCATTTAGATATTATGATGCAGAAAAACAGATAATGGGAAAGAAAATGAAAGACCATTTATCATTTGCAATGGCTTGGTGGCATAATTTAGGTGCAAATGGAACAGATATGTTTGGAGTGGGTACAATAGATAAAAGCTTTGGAGCAAAGGCAGGTACAATAGAGCATGCAAAGGCTAAAGTAGATGCCGGTATAGAGTTTATGCAAAAACTTGGAATAAATTACTATTGCTTTCATGATGTAGATCTTGTACCTGAGTATTCAGAAGATATTAATGTTACAAATAAGTATTTAGATGAGGTTTCAGACTACATTTTAGAAAAGACTAAGGGAACAGACATAAGATGTCTTTGGGGAACTGCAAATATGTTTAGTAATCCAAGGTATATGAATGGAGCAGCCTCTACAAATAGTGCAGATGTATTTTGTTTTGCCGCTGCACAAATAAAAAAGGCCTTAGATATTACTGTAAAACTTGGAGGACAAAATTATGTTTTCTGGGGTGGTAGAGAGGGATATGAAACTCTACTTAATACAGATGTAAAGTTTGAACAGGATAATATAGCAAGACTTATGAAATTGGCAGTTGAATATGGAAGAAAAATAGGACTTAAGGGTTCATTTTTTATAGAGCCTAAACCAAAAGAGCCTATGAAACATCAGTATGATTTTGATGCTGCAACAGCAATCGGTTTTCTTAAAGAATATGGCTTAGATAAGGATTTTAAATTAAATATTGAGGCAAATCATGCTACTTTAGCAGGGCATACTTTCCAACATGAACTTAGAATCTCTGCTATGAATAATATGCTCGGTTCAGTAGATGCAAATACAGGAGATACTCTACTTGGTTGGGATACAGATGAATTTCCTTATAATATCTATGATACTACATTTGCAATGTATGAAATATTAAAAAATGGAGGAATTGAGGGAGGACTTAACTTTGATGCAAAAAATAGACGACCGTCAAATACCTATGAAGACATGTTTTATGCTTTTATTCTAAGTATGGATTCATTTGCACTTGGTCTTATAAAAGCTGCTAAACTTATTGAGGATAAAAGAATAGATGATTTTATAAAAGATAGATATTCTTCCTATAAAGAGGGCATTGGAAAGAAGATACAAGAGGGGAATGTATCACTAGAAGAACTTAGTGATTATGCTCTAAAACTTAAAAAGCCTCAAAGTCCTAGTTCAGGTCGCCAAGAGTATTTGCAAAGTATTGTAAATGATATTTTGTTTGGAAATTAGTATTTGATAATAGGTAAAAGTCTGTTTTGGAGCATACCATGTCAATCAATTTAAACGAAATAATATTAGAAAATCTAAAATCACTAAGTGAGGGAGAATATGCAGATTTTAATTCAAAACTTATTCCTAATATAAATAGAGAGAAAATTTTAGGGGTAAGAATTCCTAATCTTAGAAAATTAGCCAAGAAATATGTTTTAGAAAAAAATATAGATGAGTTTATGCAACATTTACCACATGAATTTTATGAGGAGAATACATTACATGCTATTATCATAGACTCATTTAAAATAAAATCAGAAGATGACTATAAAAAAGTTATTTTTGAATTGGATAGGTTTTTACCATTTATTGATAACTGGGCGACTTGCGATAGTCTTTCATTAAAGAGTATAAAAAATTACAGAAAAACATTTATAAAAGAAATTTATAAGTGGCTTAACTCTAAGCATACCTATACTGTCAGATTTGCAATAGGAATGTTAATGATACATTATCTAGGAGATGATTATAAGAGTGAATATTTAGAGCTTGTAGCAAATATTAAATCTGAGGAATATTACATCAATATGATGATTGCTTGGTATATGGCTACTGCACTTATAAATCATTATGATGAGGTAGTGGATATTTTAAATAAAAATGTCATGCCGGTATGGGTACATAATAAGACAATTCAAAAGGTAATCGAGAGTTTTAGGATTACAAAAGAGCAAAAGGATTATTTAAGGACTTTAAAGAGGTCAAAAAAAGAAATTACTATATAAAAATGATTATATAATTACGGAGCTGTCACAAAACTAGTTTGTAACAGCTCCTATTAAGAAAAGCTAAGAAAGATTATTTGCCT
>CALALP010000050.1 GCA_937925515.1 uncultured Lachnoanaerobaculum sp.
TTGAAATTTCAGGGTTATGTGTACTGTTTAATTTTTGATTGTCATTGTTCTTTTTGATTTGCTGTCCCAAAAGGACTGTACCATAATAACACTTGATATAAGCCTTGTCAATACCCTTTTTTAACTTTTTTCAAAAAAATTTTAAAAGGGTATTTAGGCATTAATATTAGCACATTTATCTTAAAGTAAAACTTGTTATATTTAGTAAAATTACTTGTTATATTTGTCTATAAACTTCCAAACAGTATCCCAATATACTTCAGGTTCAGTATAAGCAGACATAGTATGCCTTGCACCTTTTACTACAAGCTTTTCCTTTTGGGGTGAGGCATCTGCATTATACACTACATCTAACATATAAAAAGGATTATAGTCGTCTGCATCGCCATGTATAAACAACATTGGAATTTTATTTTTTTCAAGTGCCGCCACACAAGAACCGTCTGTAAAATAATATTTTGCCTTTACCTTAGATACAAGGTTTGCTCCATAAAGCATAGGAAACTCAGGCAATTTATATAGGTTATAGAGTTTATCTGAAAATTCATTCCAAACTGAAGAATATCCACTATCCTCTATGCATACTTTTACATTTGCCGGAAGTTCATCTCCTGATGCTAACATTATTGTTGATGCTCCCATAGATAAACCATGTAAAACTATATCTGCATCTGAATCTCTTTCAACAATTTTGTTAATCCATAACTTTAAATCATCTTTGTCAAGTACTCCCATTCCTATATATTTTCCCTCACTCTCGCCATGTGCTCTATTATCCGGAGTAAGTACATTGTAACCTTTTTCATAATATTTCTGAGCATAAGCTCTTATCTTCTCTTTTGAGCTATGATAACCATGTACAAAAATGCAATATTTATTAGTTTTCTCCTTTTGCTCAAAATAATCTGCTGCCAAAAGTAAATTATCTTTACTATAAACACTTAATTCCTCTGTCAAATAATCTCTAGCCCATAAATCAGCCTCTTTACTCAATTTCTCCTCTAAATCATCTGCTGCTTTTTCTTTCATTCTTGCAACTGTATCAGTGGTTTTATTTAAACTATTACTTATTGCAGATGAAGAAGAACTCTCTCTTAACAATGCAAAGTCCACTAAGTAATTTGAACCTATCATAACTGCTGTAGTTGAAACTGCTAAAAAACCTGCTGCTATAAACGCAGCTATCTTTAATTTTCTTTTTGAATTTTTTCTATTTGGATTAGGTAAATCTTTATATGACATTTTAGCTCCCATTTATATTAATATTCAATCATTCTTAACTTTATCAACATATCATTTTTAACTATATTTATATAAGAATTAAACTTTCTCTATTTAATTAGGTATGAGTTTCTTCTATATGTAATGTCTAATCATTACAACTCTTAAATATGATTGAATCTATTCGTAATTATTAGTAATCTATTTTTTATCAATTCTCTTGTTAAGTATTATGGACATTAGTTTCTTTTATTATTTATATATTAATAAACACCAAATCAAAACTTTTCTAAATATAAAGTTTTTACAAAATTAATTTTCATTAGCCTTGTTATTCTCTTTGTTTTCCGTACAGATATAGAGAAAGCCATATTTGCTAATTTAAAGATTTTCTATCATATAACCACTTGTAAAAGCCCTGTTACTAATGTCTTTTTCTACATATTATTATATGCAAATAGGGAAGTCGTTAATTTTGACTCCCTAATTCACTCTTCTACACAAAGTTAAACCTCTGCTACGACAGCATAGCACAAAATTTAATTTAATTCAACTATATAAAAGATAAACATTATATGATTAATTTTAGAATGAAATTTAAAACAAAAAAACTGTAAACCTACTAAAAAATAGGCTTACAGTTTTACGTCTACGAGAGGATTTGAACCTCCGACCTATCGCTTAGGAGGCGATCGCTCTATCCAGCTGAGCTACGCAGACACACAAACTAAATTGCTCTACAACTAGTTTATTATAACACACAAGAATTATTTTGAAAAGAACCTAAACTATAAATTTGCATATAAATTGCAATATTTATAATTTATATAAGAATTTGTAATTTACTTTTAAATTTTATTCTATTTATATAAGTTCACTACAAATAGCTTTTTGATAGTAAGATAATCTCTTCTTTAGACGGCAAGTTCTCAAAGGCAGTGCAATCATTTTCAAGTACTGCAATAGCCTTTAAAATAGCACAATCCTCTTTACTAAAATTAGTATTTACTCTATTTTTTTCCCATTCTTTTAGAACTTCATCTCTTTCTATAACTTCATCATCTTCATCAGGATGTTCGGCATTATAAAGTTTTTCTTTTAAGACTAAGACTTCAAAGATATAATTATTAATTTCCTTTTTTTGGGAGAATATCTTTTCTATTATATTTTTTTCCCATTCTTTTTGTTCCTCTCCAAACTTAAATACTCTTTTAAAATATTCTCTTTGTCTTTTTTTTCTTTGCTTTGGAGATTCAAAATTAAATATTTCTGCTAAATTCATATTATAAATTGTCCCTATCTTTCATATATTTAGCCTCAACTTCACTTATTTTCTGAACTCTAGGCTCATGTCTGCCACCCTCATATTCAGTTTCAAAAAATTCATCTACAATCATTTTTGCCATATCACTTCCTACAACTCTTGCACCCATAGCAATGATATTTGAATCATTGTGCATTGCTGTCATTTTTGCTGAATATGGTTCTGAGCAAACTGCCGCTCTTATTCCCGGAACTTTATTTGCAATTAGAGATATTCCTATGCCTGTTCCACATATTAATACTCCCTTATCCACCTGTTTATTTAGGATTGCCTCTGCTACAACTAGCCCGGGTAAAGTATAATCTTGTTTATCTGCCTCTACGCTTGTTCCATAATCAATACATTCATAGCCTTTTTCCTTTAAATGTTTCATCAATGTATTTTTTAATTCAATACCTGTATAATCATTCCCAAACCCTATTTTCATAGTTTTTGCTCCTTTCATAAATATTTATTTTAACAGCTCATTATAAATATCTCTCTTTGAAACTCCCCTATCTTTTGCAACTAATTTCATCGCATCTTTAGAACTTATTCCCCTATCTTCATATAGTTTTACATGCTCTTTTATACTTATCTTTTTCCATTCCTCAAGTTCATTTTGAAATTTTTGCTTAGGATTTGCTCCCTCTATAACAAGCACAAACTCGCCTCTTGGATTTTCTGATAGATAATAATTTATAGCCTCTAAGATAGTTACTCTTAAAACCTCTTCATGTTTTTTTGTAATCTCTCTTATAATGCTTATTTTTCTATCCTCTCCCAAGTAGTCCCTTAGTTCTTCAAGGGTTTTAGTAAGTCTATATGGAGATTCATAGAGTATAATTGTTGAGGTTTCTTCTCTTAGTTTTTCAAGCACATTTTTTCTTTCTTTTTTTTCACTAGGTAAAAATGCCTCAAATATAAATCTACGAGTTGAGAGTCCACTTATTGCAACTGCACTTACAACTGCACTAGCTCCTGGGATTACACTAACTTCTATTCCCTCATTATAGCAAGCCTTTACTAAATCTTCTCCTGGGTCTGAGATTGCAGGCATGCCTGCATCAGTTACAAGTGCAATACTTTTTCCCTCAAGCAAATAACCTATAAGTTCCTTTCCTTTTTCAAACTTATTATGCTCATGATAGCTTGTCATCTGTTTTTTTATTTCATAATGATTTAGTAGTTTTATTGTATTTCTAGTGTCCTCAGCTGCTATAATATCTACTTCTTTTAAAACTTCAATAGCTCTAAAAGTTATATCTTTTAAATTTCCGATAGGTGTCGCCACTAAATATAATTTACCAAACATTTTCCACCTCAAAACTAATATCCATATATATCATAAATCTGTTTTGTATAGACTCCCTGACTTTCATAAACCACTATCGGAGGTCCAAGCTTTAAAAAACTTCCTCCCCCCTTTAATGCCTCTATCATAACCATATTTGCATCTTTATCTAAGAAAGGGTGTACAAAGCACATTCTTTTTGGTTCAATTTTATGTTTTCTTAAGGTGGAAATAATGTCTATAAGTCTATGTGGTCTATGTACCATAAAAAACTTTCCACTTGCCTTAAGAACATAAGCTGCTGCCTTAATTACATCTTCAAGACTGCAACTTATCTCATGTCTAGCTATTGCAAGTGAGCTTTCTGTATTTTTTATACCATGCAAATCATTCATATATGGAGGATTTGAAGTAACTACATCAAAACTTGAAGATGAAAATAAACTTTTATATTCTTTTATATCGCCATTTATAATTTGTATTTTTTCTTCAAGCTTATTATATTTTACAGAGCGACTTGCCATATCAGCCATATCTTCTTGTATTTCAAGTCCTGTAAAATGTAGTCCCTTTGTCTTTGCACTCAAAAGTATCGGAATAATTCCTGTCCCTGTGCCTAAATCAAGTGTTTTTTCTCCATTTCTTATTTTTACAAAGCCTGTAAGCAAGACTGCATCCATTCCAAAGCAAAATTTATTTGTATTTTGTATTATCTTAAGCCCACTTCTTTCCAAATCATCAAGTCTTTCATAAGACCTTATCAACTCATTCATATACTTTTACTAAACTTTAGAAATAGACTTTATATCATCTATTGAATACTCCATAATTTCCTTTTCATCATTTTCTTTTGTAACTAAAAGTTTAACCTTTTGCCTTAGTACATTTACTTGAGATACATTTCCCTTAACTCCGTCATGGGTTTCAATGTAATCTCCCTCTCTAGGTAATTGTTTCTTTAAATGTTCATAAGTGTCGGTTTCATTTTTAAGACAACACATAAGTCGCCCACATACTCCACTTATTTTCTGAGGGTTTAGTGGTAAATTCTGTTGTTTCGCCATTTTTATCGATACAGGTACAAAATCAGACAAATAGCTATGACAACAAAGTGGTCGCCCACAAGAACCTATCCCCCCTATTATCTTAGTTTCATCTCTAACTCCTACTTGTCTAAGTTCAATTCTTATTTTAAATATAGATGCTAAGTCCTTTACAAGTTCCCTAAAGTCAATTCTATTATCAGAAGTAAAATAAAATAAAACCTTAGTATTGTCAAATGTATACTCAGCTGAGATAACTCTCATATCAAGTTTATATTCTAAAACCTTTGCTCTACAAATTCTAAGTGCATCAAACTCCTTTAATTTATTTTTAATTACAATCTCTTTATCCTCTTTTGTTGCAATCCTTTTTAATTCCTTTAAAGGTAATACTAATTTATCATCAGATACTTCTTTATTGGCAAGTACCACTGTTCCATACTCAAGTCCTCTCGAAGTATCAACTATAACCTTATCCCCTATACCTGTTTTTATATTTTTCGGATCAAAATAATATATTTTTCCGACTTCTCTAAATCTTACACCTATAATTTCAGACATATAATCCCCTTTCTAAAATTATTTTAAAGCACAATCCATTAGTAAAAGCTGTATACAAAGTTCAGCATTAACATTTGCCCTAAGTCTTTCCTGAGTCATATATAGACTTGCAAATATTTTATCCAATTCCTCAAGTCTATATCTCCTTGCTAAACTATATAATTTGTCATCTTTATTTTTAAATACAACTCTATTTGATAAACTACTTACTTTTATCATAGCAATATCTTTGTACCAAAGTCTTATCAAATCTATAAGCACATTTAAATTTGAATACATTTTCTTAAGTCCGACTGAATACTCATAAATTTTATAAATTGGCATATCTAATATATTTTCAAGCATCTTGATAGTATAATTAAAACTATCTCTGATGCCTTCATTTTCAATGTAAAATATTGCTTTTCCTATATTCCCTGCAGAATACGCAAGTAAATTTTCTGTAAAATCTTTATCTAAAGCATTTAAATCTAAGCCCTTATATTTATCAAGGTAATTTATAATATCATTTTCAGAAACACTTTCAGTACGAAACCTTATACACCTGCTTTTTACTGTTTCTAAAATTAAATCTTCATTGTTACATAGGAGTATTATTATAACATATAATGGTGGTTCTTCCAAAGTTTTTAGTAAGGCATTTTGTGCTTGAATAGTCATATTCTCAGCTTTATCAATAACATATATCTTTAAATTAGAGGAAAATGGTCTTGTTTTTACTGTATCATTTATCTGACTTCTTATATCCTCCACTTTATAGCTTTGTTTTTCACTCTTTACATATATAATATCAGGGTGAGTATTTGCTAAAATCTGTTTGCAGGCATGACAATTAAGGCAAGCCCTATCTTCAAAGCTATGCACATTTTCACACATAATATCAAATATAAAAGAAGATGTAATGCTTTTCTTGCCACTTCCCTCCTCGCCACTTATTAAAATAGCATGTGGTAGTGTGTGTTTTTCCTTTGATAACCTTAGGTAAGTTTTTATCTTATCCTGACCTATAATTTCATCATAAATCATCTCTACTCCCATTTTCTATATCCACTATTATATCAGATAAACACTTTTCAAGGTCAAAATTATTGTATCTTTTTTTAATATTTGCTCTTTTTAAATTTTCCTCCGAAAAGTCCTCATTATCTGCCAGAAATCTCCTACACATCTCATCATACTTAGGCTCTTTTTGAATTTTCTCTCTATCAAATGCCCTTTCTAGTCTAACTCTATCTTCAACTTCTATATAAAAAGGAATTACCTTTGAACTTCCAAAATAATCTCTTAACTTTATAAATGATTCTAAAGTACCTATTCCGATATATGTAAATGTATCTAGGTCTAGGGTTTCATCTGCAACCGTAGCATAATACCAATCCCCATATACCGTGTTATAGACTCTCATTTCTATTACTTTTCCCTCATTTTCATATTCCTTAAGTGTTTCTAAGTCTGTAAAATGATAGTCTTTTCCGTCTTTTTCATTATCCCTTTTAGGTCTAGTAGTATAAATTACAATATTTTTAAATAAAGGATATTTCTCACAAAGCTTTGTATAAATTGTATCCTTGCCTGCTGCACTCTTTCCCATTAGATAATATATTTTATTGCTAAAAATTCCATTTTCCTTAAGTCCAAGTACATTACAATCTTTCATAATATAGCTTTTTATCTCCTCTACCATATTTTTTGTAATAATCTGTCCATATCTGACTATTGGAATATCAGGAGGATATACATAGATATGTGCCTTTGCTCTTTTGCCAATAAGTTTATCTATATTTTTAAGACTTTTTTCGCTAAAAGAGCCTAAAAACTCCTCATTAGTCATTTCTTCTATTTTCTTATCTAGGTCTTTAAGTGAACTTAATAAATGACTTCTTAGTTTCTTTGTGTCAAATATATTAAGCATCAAAAGCACATAATCCTCTTTTGCCATTTCAGCCTCAATGTTATAAAATTCTCTCAAAAACTTTTGAAGTCTAGTTCCACTTAAAATTAAATTATCTTTTTTAGCATATATAATAAGCTTATACTTATCTGTTTCGTATACTTTTAAATCTTTTACTATATGTAAATGTTTAAGTCCCTTAGTTTCACTATATAAGTTTTGTATATTTTTTATATCTAATGAAAATAGCTCCTTAGACTCACTCTCCATAAAGCGTATGGCTAAATCTATTGAGGACATAAGTATATAAGAGGGCGAACTTGTTTCAAATATAGCTAAATTTCTCTTAACATTTTCTAATAGATTACTCTCATTTGATACATGTAAAATTGCTGTTTGTGTAAATGCAGGAAGTGTCTTATGTGTACTTTGAATAACTAAATCAGCCTTAAAATCAACTGCACTTGATTTTTTTATGAGTCCTGCATTTTCCATAAATCTAAGATATGCCCCATGTGCCTCATCAACTATTAGAGGAAGTTTATATGAATGAACAAGTTCAACAATTTTTTCTATATCAGATATAACCCCCTCATAAGTTGGAGAAGTTATAAAAACTGCACTTATATTTTCAAAGTCTTTTTTTATTACATTTTCTAACTTCTCTATATCTACACCACCATTTAAGTTAAGGTCTTTATAGCTAACTTTTATATTTGGGATAATGATAGGTTCTAAATTACATAATTCTATTGCATTATAAGCACTTATATGTGCGTCTTCTGAAATTATAATATTTTTTCTATTTGCTTTAGCCGCTCCTCTTATGGCTGCAAGTATTCCACAACTACTTCCATTTACTAAAAAAAAGCAATTATCACTAACATAAACTTTGGCTGCAAAATCCTGTGCTTGTTTTAAAATGCCGCTTGCAGCATGTAATGAATCTGTTCCATAAACTTCCGTAACATCAACATTTTCAATATCAAAAAGTAAGTCTTTCATAAGCTTTGGCATATTCCTTTTATGCCCCGGCATGTGAAGTGGAAAAACTCCCGACTTATGATATTTTTTAAGTTTATAAAATAGTGAATCTAAAAATATTTCTTTCATTATTTAGCACCTATTTGAACTTTACTATCTGTATTTAAAGTTACAGTTGACATAGAACTCACCTGCATATCCTTTGTTTGCTCATTATAAATTCCCTCTTCAATGTAGCAATATAAATCTTTTCCCTCGGTTGTAACAACCTTTAATCTACTAAGTGCCGATGCCCCTTTAACACCTCTTTCAGCCTCATCAAGTATAAGATATAATTTATTTTCACTAAGATTATAATCTAAAACTCTACCATAAGTATTGTTAAGTGCTAATGGATAATACTCCATAAATATTGAGGCATTTTCAGGGTAATAATACATTTTTGTTACTCTGCCCTCAAACTGACTTGTAAGTGCTACTCTTTCCTTGGTATTTACATTTATTTTGTATAGCTGACTAAATGGAACATCTCCCTCAGCCCTTACAATGGCACTGTAATAAAGTTCATTTCCAACTACACACATACCTGTTATCCATTTTCCTTGTGATAAATACTTTTCTCCGTCATCAGTGTAAATGTTGTTGTCATTTTCATTTCCACTTAACACATAAGTAGTTTTACCGATTACAGTAGGGATTTGGTCAACAGAAACAATAGCTCCATTTTCAAGATTATAGATTCTTGCCCCTATTTGAATACTTTCGTTTTCTTTAAAACTTACCTGCTTTTCATTGGCATCTGTTAATATATATCTACCATTTGAATCAGTAACCATAGCATTTTCTCCCACTACCTCAGCTTGGTTAGCTGTTACAAAGTAAATTAGTTTATCGTCCTTAAAGTACCATGCAGTATCTTCTACCACAACATAGCCATTTACACCTTCAGAAATCATCTCAATTTTGCCTGTTCCGTCCTTGAGCCTGCAAAAACTAGGTAAATCCTTATTTTCCTCTTTAGATAAATAGTATATCCAACCGTCCTCATTTACTATTGAATCATTTATAATGTAAATTTTTAAATCACCCATTCCCTGTTGGTCAAGTTGTCTTCCGAGGTCAGTTTCGTTTTGTTCTATATCATAAACCTTTCTTGTAATACTTTTTAGTTCTCCACTATCAGCAAATTCAAAATCTTGTGCTCCAAGGTGCAAATCCCCCTTAACCATGTAACCTAGTTCATTGAAATAATAAAGCTTTGCGTCATCAAATAACCAATTTTCAAGCACAAAACTACCGTCGCTTTTCTTATATTTCCAACCTTTTTCATATTTATTCCAACCAAAAGAGGCTTTATCTGCATTTTCAGCATTCTCAGAAGTTGTTTCAACTACAACTCCATAACTAGTGGTCGTTTCAGTTATTTTAGTTGTTTCTTTCTTACTTACAATCTTATCTTTTGAATCTATAAGACTAAATGTTAAAATACCTGCAATTATAATCAATATCCCTACTATAACTGTTTTAACTATAAGTTGATTGCTTGATTTTTTCATTCTCGAAACAATTTTAGTTTCAAAAAAGTTTCCCTCAAGGCTCTCTTCTAAATCAGTACTTTCTTCTAAATTAAAAAAGCCAAGTTCGTCTTCTATTGATATAAGTAAAGTTTCGGCTTGTTTATCTAAATCAGTATCTTTCTTTAAATCAACTATATATTCTTTAGTTTCAAAGCTCTTATCTTCAATTATATTCTTTGCTAAGGAAATTAACCAATCTTCTAATTTATCATCAGGTATCTCTTCTTTTTTATTCCAAAGTTCTATATAAGTTTTTGATATAATCTCCCAAATAAAATCCTTATCATAGTTATATGTTGTGTTAAGCTCTTTGTACAAAGAGCTTAACACAACATATAACT
>CALALP010000051.1 GCA_937925515.1 uncultured Lachnoanaerobaculum sp.
ATGGGATTTGTCCCCCGTAGGGGGACAAATCCCATATAGATAGATTATTTACCCATTGAAAACTCGACTGTTTCCTGTGCGGCTTTTAGCTCTTTATCAATGTCGCCACCATTGATTATATTTTGAATAGCAGTTGATAATGCCTCTCTTCCCTCATAGTAATATACACCTGTATTATTACTTGGAACTTTAGTTGCAAATTCTGTTATATCTTTGTATATAGCTTGACCGGCAAAGAACTCTTGAGGTTTTGCATACACATCACTTTTTCCTGCAGGAATATAAGTTGACAATGCTCCTGAAGTAGGGAGTATTGTTTCAAAAAATCCTACATTACTTCCAAAGGTACTCTTTAAAAAGTCATCAGCAAGTTGTTTATTCTTGCAGTTTGCAGTAACTAACCAGCTTGAGCCACCATTATTTGAATAATTTGTAGCGTCTTTTGCTTTAACAAGTTTCGGCATATTAGTAATGCCCCACTTACCTGACTGATCTTTTGCACTTTGTATGCTTGCTAAAATCCAACAACCATTGACTGTTCCTGCAACTTTTCCTGTTGTCATAGAGCCTACATACTGATCCCAGTCATTTAATTCAAGCAAAACACCTGCCTCTTTAAGTTTTATATAAGTCTGTATAGTTTCTTTTAAAATCTCATTATCAACTATTGCCGGCTTTCCCTCTTTATCAAAGAGAGAACCACCTGCTGACTGTAACATCATCATAGCAATATCAACTTCGCCTGCAACACAAGAAAGCAAAGGCTTGTTTGTCTTTTCTAAAACTACTTTTCCTTTTTCAAGGTAATCGTCCCAAGTAATATCCTTAAAATCATCAAGCTTAAAGCCTGCCTCCTCTAATACATCTGTTCTGTATGCCCCAATTACTGCACCATTATCAAAAGGAACTCCATAATGCTTATTATTTACTACTGAATAAGCAGTTTTTGCTTTTGAGAAATCATCAAATACAATACCTGAACTGTCAAGTTCCATGAATAAGTCAGGATAGCTTATTACATTTTTTTGGAAAGCATTGTCCTGCATAAGTAAAATATCAGGTAAAGAACTTACATCTCCTGAAGTTGCAGCAGTAATAACCTTTGTTTGGACATCGTCCCAAGGAGTTTCTATAACATTTAGTTTAAAATCAGGATGATCTTTTTGATAAACCTTTGCTGCCTCTTCCATTGCATAAACATTGAAAGCCTTGTCCCAACACCACACTGTTAGTTCATTTGAAGTTTCTCCTGCATTTTTACTATCAGTTTTTGCATCAGCAGAACTTGTATCTGAAGTTGCACCACCTGTTTTATTACATCCTACTAGAGAAGTAATCATAATAGCTGATAATACTAATGATAAAACTCTTTTCTTCATAGTTTCCTCCTAATATTTATATTTTGGGTGCTACTTAATTTGTAATCACTCCAATTTATCAGAATTTACTCATTAAATTCTGACAAGCTACATTTATTATATTAGTAAAAATAGGTTAAAAGTGCTTATATTTGTTCATTTTGTTAGCAAATACAACCTTTTATATTTTTACCAACCTTTTTTTATACAAATATCACTATTAAATAAATGCCTCTCATAGTTTTCAGGACTTTTTTTCCAAGAAAGAGGATTAGTACCCATTATTTTTTTAAAGTTTCTATTAAATGTTGAAATTGTAGGAAAGCCACATAAATATGCAATTTCCTTTATTTCCTTATCAAGTGTTCTAAGATATGCACATGCCTCCTGTATTCTTATAAAGTTAATGTATTCTAAAATACCCATTTTCATATACTCAGAAAATACTCGCCTAAAATGTGTTTCACTGATATAACAATATTGTGCAATCTCATCTATACGAATATGTTCGTGATAATGTTTTCTCACATACTCCATTGCCTTTATAACCACTCCTGAAGTCTTTTCATAAAGAGGATTATAATTATTATCTAGTTTATTTTTATCTGCCTGCTTTCCAATGCGTGCAATTCTCGATAAAATAACCTCAAGTAAACCCTCAGACTCTTCTAAGTAAAAGCTGTCAGTATTTCTATGTACTTCAATAAGTTCGCATATAGCATTTGCAAGTAAAGGATTGTCTTCTTTCTTAAAAAACAACGGATCTCTTTCAATATATCTTATAAACTCTTTGCATATTTCCTTGTTATTATCATGATATATTTTATTTGCAAATGCATTAACATCTACAAATAAATATTCCCAATGACTTCTTGTTCCCGGAATGCTGTTTGTAGTATGAAGATAGTTTTTGGGAATTACTGTAAATTCTCCCCCATTATAGTCATAAGTTAAATCATTTCCAAAGAGCATTTGCCCCTCTCCCCATATGCAATGCCCTATTTCAAGATAATTATGAAAATGAAGATGTTCAACTCCTTGCCCATATTCCCTAATCCAATTATTTCCTAGAAGTGCAAAGACATGTTGTTTTGCAGGCATTTGATAATATCTAAATTCAATTTTTAGTCTTTTCTTTCTTCCCACTTTTACCTCCACTTTAACTAAGATGAACATTTTTAAGACCTAATATACTTAATTATACACTAAAATTACTAATAGAAGTATATAAGATATATATAAATTTTAAAATGAAAATTTATTAAGCTAAACATTATAATATAGATAATCACTATATATTAAGTATAAGTAAGAATATTTTTAGCTAAAATTTTGATTTGATACTTGACTATAAAAGATAAAGTCTTATAATAAACATAAATAAACAAAATTAAACAAATTCAAACAAAAAGTACAGATATATTGAACTAAGAAATTTTACTAAAAATTCTACTTGTTTTTATGTAATTATAATAATTTGATAAATTTAACATTTGTTAATAAAACAAATATATTAAAGTTATAATAAAGGAGAGAAAATGCCAAGTTTAGCTGTAATAGCAGATGACCTTACAGGTGCAAATGCTACAGGAGTTCTTTTGAAAAAAATGGATTATACTACATATACCATGATGAATAGTGGTAGACTTGAAACAAAACTTTTAGAATCTTGTGATTGTATTATGTTTCCTACGGATAGCCGAGGAGTTGATAAAGAAATTGCTTATAATCGTGTGATGAATGTTGCTAACCTTTTAAAGGACAAAGGGGTCAAAATATTCGCCAAAAGAATAGACTCTACAATGAGGGGAAATATAGGAAGTGAAACTGATGCACTTCTTGATTGTCTTGATAAAGATACTATGGCAATATCAGCACCTTGTTTTCCGGAATCAAAAAGAACAGTGGTAGGAGGTTTTTTACTTGTAGACGGAATACCACTGCATAAAACTTCAGTAGCTCTTGATCCAAAGTGTCCTGTAAAAACACCAAATATTGTAGAAATATTTAAAATGCAAAGCAAATATAAAGTTGCATCTATAAAACTTGATGAGATGTTAGAGGGAAAACATAAGCTTGCCAAAAAGATGCAACAGCTAAAAAATGAGGGAAATAGAATTTTAGTGTTTGACTGCGTAACTCAAGGGGATTTAGATTTGATTGCAGATGCACTTATTACCTCAAAGCTTAAATTTATTACAGTAGATCCCGGAGTTTTTACAGCTACTATATCGAGAAAACTTATCACTCCACTTAAAAAAGAAGAAGAAAATAAAATACTTGTTCTTATAGGGTCAGTAAATCCTGTAACTAAGACTCAGATAGAAGAACTTTGGTTAAATCAGAGAACTGCATACAATGTATTTATAAAAAGTGAACTATTTTTACAGACAGATGAGATAAGAGAAAATGAAATTAACAGAGTTGTACAAGAAGTGATTGAAAAGTCAAATTCTTATGAAATTTTAACGGCAGTAGGAAATGGAATATATTTAGAAAATAGAATTGATTTTAGTAAGTATACAGATAGTTTGGGAAATGATTATGACAAGATGACTGAAATAATAAATGATGCTTTTGCAGAAATAGCTCATAGAATAATAAGTTCTAAAAAAGCATTTAAGGGAATTTACAGTAGTGGAGGAGATATTACAAAAGCAGTTTGTAAAAGGTTTAATACTAAGGGACTTAGACTCTTAGATGAAGTACTTCCACTAGCAGCTTATGCACAAATGATAGAGGGAGATTTTCCTGATTTTAAAATTATAACAAAGGGGGGAATGGTAGGAGAAAGCGATGCGGCAAATAGGTGTATAACTTATTTAAAAGAAAAGTTATTTATGTAATTATTTTATTAAAAGGAGGTTCTATGAAAAAATTAATTGCAATTACTATGGGAGATCCTGCAGGGATAGGCCCTGAGATTGTGGCTAAAGCACTTTCAAATGAAAAGACATTTGAATATGCAGATTGTGTAGTTATTGGCGATAAAAATATAATGCAAAAAGCCATTGATATTACAAATTCAGATTTAAAAATAAACATTATTAAAGAACCTAAAGCAGGGGTGTATGAAAGTAATATTTTAAATCTTATTGACCTTGAAAATGTAGATGTAGATAAATTTGAGTTTGGGAAAGTAAGTGGAATGTGTGGTAAGGCGGCTTACGAATACATTGAAAAATCTATTGAACTTGCAAATGATAAGAAAGTTGATGCAGTTGCTACAACACCTATAAATAAGGAGTCATTACATGCAGGAAATGTACCGTTTATAGGTCATACTGAAATATTTGCAAAGCTTACAAATACAAATGACCCACTTACAATGTTTGAAACAAATGGGCTTAGAGTATTCTTTTTAACACGCCATGTTTCACTTAGAAATATGCTTGATATGATAAAAAAAGAAAGAATTGAGGATTATATAGTTCGTTGTCTTGAGGCACTTGAAAGATTGGGTGTAAAGAGTGGAAATATGGCAGTAGCAGGGCTTAATCCTCATTGTGGAGAACATGGACTCTTTGGAGATGAGGAGATGAAAGAGATTGAGCCTGCTGTTACTAATATGGCAAATAAAGGCTATAAAGTAGTAGGTCCAATAGGAGCAGACTCAGTATTTCATCAAGCTGCAATAGGAAAATTTAATAGTGTGCTTTCTCTATATCATGACCAAGGACATATAGCTACAAAAACACTTGACTTTAATAAAACAATAGCTATTACAAACGGTATGCCAATACTTAGAACCTCTGTGGATCATGGAACAGCATTTGATATTGCAGGAAAAAATATTGCAGATGAAACCAGTATGATTGAGGCTATAAGGCTTGCAGCAAAATATGCAGTACATTTTAAATAATTTATTACCTTAAAAGGAGAGAGGGGAAAATATGATTGGTGGATTAAGTGGTCAAAGGATGCTAATAGGTCTTATTATAGGTATTATAGTTTTAATTATCTTAGTGCTAAAAACTAAGATACATGCATTCATAGCTTTAATTTTTTCAGCAATACTAATAGGAGTTATAGGGGGAATGCCTCTAGTAAACACTAAACTTGAGGACGGAACAGTATTTGGAATTATAAATTCAGTAACTAAGGGATTTGGTAATACACTAGGTTCTATCGGAATTATAATAGGACTTGGAGTAATTATGGGACAACTTTTTGAAGTTACAGGAGCAGCAAAGAGAATGGCTCTTTCCTTCCTCAAATTTTTTGGCAAAAATAAAGAGGAAGAGGCACTTGCAGCAACCGGTTTCATGGTTTCAATACCTATATTTTGTGATTCAGGTTTCATTGTACTTGCACCTATTGCAAAGGCAATCTCAAAGGCTACTAAAAAATCAGTCATATCTTTAGGAGTAGCTCTTGCGGCAGGACTTGTTATAACTCATTCACTTGTGCCACCTACTCCGGGACCTCTTGGAGTTGTTGGTATATATAGCATAGATGTTGGGAAATTTATTTTACTTGGTATTATATTATCAATTCCTATGGCACTTGCCTGCACATTTTACGCTAGGTACATAGGAAAAAAGATTTATCAACTACCTGATGAAAAAGAGGAAAGCGGTTATAAAAGACTTCCTTATTCAGAACCTGATTATAGCAAAGAGGCTGAAATTAAAAATGAAAACTTGCCTAGTACATTGGAGTCATTTTTACCTATATTATTACCTATTGTACTTATACTCATTGCAACAATAACTTCTGCAATGAAAATGACAGACGGATTTATGAGTATATTTCAATTTATAGGAAATCCGATAGTGGCAGTAGGTCTTGGACTTATACTTGCTATATTTACACTTGGTAAAAGTTTAAGTAGAAAAGAAACTTTAAAAGAAATGGAAAAAGGAATGGCATCAGCAGGTATTATCATGCTTGTAACAGGTGGTGGTGGTGCTTTAGGTCAAATTATAAAAGATAGTGGACTTGGAAGTTATATTGCAGAAGTACTTGTAAGTTCAGGTATTCCGGTAGTAGTTTTACCTTTTGTTATTGCTACACTTATTAGATTCATTCAAGGCTCAGGAACAGTTGCAATGACAACAGCTGCAAGTATTACTGCAGCAATAGTTGCAGAGGCAGGTGGAAACCCTTATATGGCGGCACTTGCTTGTTGTGTAGGTTCACTATTTTTTAGCTATTTCAATGACTCATATTTCTGGGTAAAACAATAGTTTCTTTAAACCTATAAAAAGTGGTAAAACTTTTATACTTT
>CALALP010000052.1 GCA_937925515.1 uncultured Lachnoanaerobaculum sp.
GGCAGCTAAAGCCGGCATACAATGTACAGATAGCAGTAGAGAATTATTTTATTGTACATAGTTATGTAAGTAATGATCGTACAGATTATAACACATTAATTCCGGTTCCCCAAAAGCATAAGGAAGCGTTTGGATCGGTACTTGAAGAAGTGACAGCAGACAGTGGCTATTGTAGTGAGAAAAATCTCTTATATTTAAAAGAAAATAAGATAGATAGTTATATAAAACTACAGGATCATGAAAAGAGAAAAACAAGAGCATATAGTAAAGATATAGGTAAACACTATAACATGAAGACAATGGTATTTGAGGACGAGCAAGTCTATATCTGTCATGACGGTCGTGAACTGAGACATATCAACACAGAAAAGAAAGAACAGAATGGTTATACACAAACATATGAGGTATATGGATGTTCAGACTGTAGTGGATGTGAACATAAGCCTAAATGCTTATACAAATATAATCCTGATAAAGATATTGATAAGAACAAAGTGATGAAGATCAATGAAGTATGGGAAGAGCTTCGAGAGAAATCACATGCTAACATACAGAGTGAAAAAGGTATTCTGAAACGACAGACACGCTCTATTCAAACAGAAGGTCATTTTGGGGATATTAAAGAGAATGAAGATTTCCGACGCTTTAACTATCGTACTTCAGATAAGGTTTATAAAGAATTTATGCTTTTTGCAATAGGAAGAAATATAAATAAATATCATCGTTTTCTCTATGCCAAACTAAAGAAATTTGAAGGAAAACTACAGGAGAAAACAGCATAGTAAAAAATGCAAAAGCAAAATTTCAGCCAAGGGGGTTTTATGCCCCAAAATAGACAGTATTATAGAAAAACAAAATATCCTGACAAAGTCACAAAGCCAAAACGCCTTGTATTTGTCAGGATATTTCTATTTTGTTCTGTAGGGATTAAAATTCAGTATTTCCCGACAGCCCCATTATTAAAATACCTCTAAATTCCCTCTGAAATACTTAAAAGTAATTTTTTTGTATCTTCCCACCCAAGGCAGGGGTCAGTTATAGATTTACCATAGATATGCTCGCCTATTTTTTGAGACCCCTCAACTAAGTAACTTTCTATCATAACCCCTTTTATGAAATCATTTAATATTTTAGAAGTCTTTTTAAGATAGAGTGTTTCTCTAACTATTCTAAGCTGTTCCTTGAATTGTTTAGCTGAATTTGAATGATTTGCGTCTATAATTACAGTAGGATTTTTAATATCATAGTTTCCATACATTTTAAATAAGAGCATTAAATCTTCATAGTGATAATTTACAACTGTATTTCCATATCTATCTGTTGCACCTCTTAAAATAGCATGTGCAAGTTTATTTCCGTCTGTTTGTATTTCCCAACCTCTATGAATACATTCATGAGGTTTTTGTGCAGTGTAAATAGCATTTAGCATGACACTTAAATCTCCACTTGTGGGGTTTTTCATGCCTACAGGAATATCACAGGCACTTGCAATAAGTCTATGTTGCTGATTTTCAACTGACCTTGCTCCAATAGTCATATAGCTTACTAAATCATTTAGATAATCAAGGTTTTCAGGATATAGTATTTCGTCAGCAGTAAAAAGATTTGTTTCTTCAATAACTCTTAAATGTATTTTTCGGCTTGCTATAATTCCCTTTAATATATCAGGCTCTTTTTCAGGGTTTGGTTGATGAAGTAGACCTTTATAGCCGTCGCCGGTAGTTCTAGGTTTATTGGTGTAAACTCGTGGAATTATGATAAGTTTATCAGATAATTCTTTTTTGAGTGTATTTAATCTATTTACAAAATCGCATACTGCCTCTTCATTATCAGCAGAGCATGGACCTATTATAACTAAAAATTTATCTTTTTTACCTGTAAGTGTTTCATATACTTCTTTGTCAAATTTCTGTTTTTTTAGAACTAACTCATCTTTGAGAGGATAACTTGACTTAATATCATCAGGAGAGGGTAAAATGTTTAAATATTTAAAACTCATTTTTGCTCCTTGTTTCTTTTGCTATAATCGTTTATATTAGAATAATAAGGTTTTGATGTCAAGAATATTGAAATGATGACAGATTTAAATATAATTTGTAAGTATGGAGGAATGAAAATGAATTGTTATGAGGAACTAAAGGAGAGAGGGCTAATTGCACAAACTACCAATGAAGAAGAAATAAGTAAGATGATAAATGAGGGAAAAGCTACATTTTACATAGGTTTTGACCCTACTGCCGATAGTTTACATGTTGGTCATTTTATGGCATTATGTCTTATGAAAAGACTTCAAATGGCAGGAAATAAACCTATTGCACTTGTAGGTGGTGGAACAGGAATGATAGGAGATCCAAGTGGAAGAACTGACCTTAGAAATGTCATGACTACTGAAACTGTTGATAGAAATGTAGAATGTTTTAAAAAGCAAATGTCTAGGTTCATAGAGTTTGGAGAGGGTAAGGCAATGCTTGTAAATAATGCAGACTGGCTTAGAGATTTAAACTATATGGATTTTATTCGTGATATAGGACCACATTTTTCAGTAAACAATATGCTTAGGGCAGAATGTTATAAGCAGAGAATGGAAAAGGGCTTATCATTCTTAGAGTTTAACTACATGATACTTCAAAGCTATGACTTTTTAATGCTTTACAATAAGTATGGCTGTAATATGCAGTTCGGAGGAGATGATCAGTGGTCAAATATGCTTGGTGGAACTGAACTTATAAGGAGAAAACTTGGAAAAGATGCTCATGCTATGACAATTACCCTACTTTTAAATTCAGAGGGTAAGAAAATGGGAAAAACGGTTTCAGGTGCAGTTTGGCTTGATCCGGAAAAGACAAGTCCATTTGAGTTCTATCAATATTGGAGAAATGTACAGGACGCAGATGTTTTAAAATGTATTCGCATGCTTACATTTTTACCTATTGAAGAGATTAGAAAAATGAATAGTTGGGAGGGAGCAGAACTTAATACTGCAAAGGAAATTTTAGCTTATGAACTTACAAAGCTTGTGCATGGAGAAGAAGAGGCACAAAAAGCAAAAGATGCAAGTAAAGCACTTTTTGCAGGTGGAAATGATTTAGCAAATGTTCCGTCAGTAAGTTTATCAGATGATGACTTTACAAATGATGAAATTGATATTATATCTGTCTTAGTAAAGGCAGGACTTTCAAACACACGTTCAGAGGCAAGGAGAAATGTTGAACAAGGTGGCGTATCAGTTGACGGAAACATTGTAAATGATATAAAGAAAACATTTCCAAAAACAGAGTTTGCAGGAGAGGGCAAGTTAGTAAAAAGAGGAAAGAAAAGTTTCTGTAAAGTAAAGTTGTAAATATTTACACATGTACTATAAAAATGTATAATTTAATGTTGTTATTTCATGTAAGATAGAAAGGAGAGAGGTTGTTACACTAAATGTAGATAGTTTTATGTACTTAAATAAGTTTAGAGGGTGTCGCAAAACAGCTATCCATGTGTATCTTGTCCCCCGTAGGGGGACAAGATACACAATAGAAAGTATTTAAATTAACAAATATAGTTTTCTTTGTATCTGTACAGAAAACATAGTTACTAATTAAAATTAATTTTTCGACAGCCCCTAGTAAAAAAGGTAATACATAATTCATATATAAGAGATTTTAATGTAACAGCCCCAAGAGGAAAATGCCGGTAAAATATGTATTTGTAACAGGTGGAGTGGTATCAGGATTAGGAAAGGGTATTACAGCTGCATCTTTAGGAAGACTTCTTAAAGCAAGAGGTTATAAGGTAACTATGCAAAAGTTTGATCCCTACATTAATATTGACCCGGGGACTATGAACCCAATTCAACATGGAGAGGTTTTCGTAACAAATGACGGAACTGAAACTGATTTAGATTTAGGTCATTATGAGAGATTTATAGATGAGAGCTTGACACTTGGAGCAAATGTAACTACCGGGAAAATTTATTGGTCGGTTTTACAAAAGGAGCGACATGGAGATTTTGGAGGTGGCACTGTTCAGGTAATTCCTCATATAACCAATGAGATAAAGAGTAGATTTTATAGAAATCCTGCAACTAAGGATACAGAAATAGCTATAATAGAAGTCGGCGGTACAATAGGCGATATTGAAAGTCAACCATTTTTAGAGGCAATTAGGCAGTTCCAACATGATGTGGGTAAGGGAAATGCAATCTTAATACATGTAACATTGATTCCTTATTTAAAGGCCTCACAAGAATTAAAGACAAAGCCTACTCAAGCCTCTGTTAAAGATTTGCATGCATTAGGCTTAAGACCTGATATTATAGTGTGCCGTACGGAATATCCTCTCGATGACTCAATAAAAGATAAGATTTCTCTTTTTTGTAATGTTCCTCAGGAAAATGTTTTGCAAAATATGGATGTAGAGGTTTTATATGAATTGCCTTTAGTTATGGAAAAGGAAAAACTTGCACATGCTACTTGTAAAGCACTTAATATCCCTTGCCCTGAGCCTGATTTGTCAGATTGGGTTGAAATGGTGGAAAATTGGAAAAATCTTACAGGAGAGATAAATATTGCTTTAGTAGGAAAATATACTGCACTCCATGATGCTTATATATCAGTTGTAGAGGCACTTAAGGCGGCAGGTGCAGCCAATAGAACAAATGTAAATATAGAGTGGATTGATTCTGAGGAAGTAACTAAGGAAAGTGCAAGAGAACTTTTTAAAAATGTTTCAGGAATACTTGTTCCGGGAGGCTTTGGAAATAGAGGTGTAGAGGGTAAGATTAATGCTATTGAATATGCAAGAGAAAATAATATTCCTTATCTTGGATTATGTCTTGGAATGCAACTTGCAATAGTTGAATTTGCTAAGAATGTGTTAGGCTTTAAAGATGCACAGAGTATTGAATTTAACCCTGATACTATGCACCCTGTAATTTCTCTTATGCCTGATCAAAATGGAGTAACTAATATCGGTGGAACACTTAGGCTTGGAGCTTATGATTGTTTTTTGGAAAAAGACAGCATTGCTTATAAGTTATATAAAACAGAGCAAATTTCTGAAAGACATAGACATAGATATGAAGTTAATAATGATTTTAGAGATAAGCTTACTGCAAATGGGCTTATGATTTCAGGGCTTTCGCCTGACGGAAGAATTGTGGAGATGATTGAACTTCCTTCACACCCATTTTTTGTGGCTACCCAAGCACATCCGGAGTTTAAGTCAAGACCTAACAGACCTCACCCACTTTTTAAAGGTTTTGTAGAGGCTGCTATTAAAGCAAAAAAGAATTTGTAAATATATAATACAGGGGGCTTGGGTTTTCCTCGCCGTA
>CALALP010000053.1 GCA_937925515.1 uncultured Lachnoanaerobaculum sp.
TTTTCTTTTTAAATTTCTGTAATTAACTAAATCTATTTTTTCTTTATTTTGAAGTTTATTTTTATACTTATTAACCCTTTCCGATAAAATAAAAATCTCTTTTTCAAGACTCTCTATCTTATGCTCTTTTTGCTTAATTTCACGCTTTTTTAGTTCTGTCAAAGCTTTGACTCTACCTTTTATATCTTTAATGGCTGAATTAGCCGTACGTTTGGAAACACTATATTCAGATTGTAATTTCTTATTTAGATTATTAATATTAATAAAAATATTACTTCTAAAGATATAAAAGAGCTTTCTCTCCATTTGCGAAAACTTTGATACTTCTTTTTCAAAATAATCTATCAACTCTTTATTATTTTTATAATTTAATGGTACAACAATAGTGTATTTTCTTTTCATATATTACCTACTATTTCCTATACATAAAGAACTTTTTTATTGTTTCAAGTTCTTTGCCTAGAGGTTACTAAAACTTAAATACTTTTTATATTTTAGGCTTTATCTATGTTCTTGTTGAAAGTTATCATTGTATACATACAAAATCTTGCTAATATTCTTATTTCCATTATAACATAATAAAAAGCCTTTTAGCAAAAAACCTATAAAAAGTATAAAAGTTTTACCACTTTTTATAGGTTTAAAGAAACTATTGCTTAACCCCTAATACTACTATTCTCCAAGTAATGACTTGGTCTTTTGATATATCTCATTTGCTAACTTAACATATTTAGTTGAACCTTTATTTTCACATTCTGCAACATAACTATCCCAATCAGTATCTAAACTTTTCTTACCTGAGATAAACTCTAAGGCAGAAGTATTTACATAATCCATTAGAGGAACTTGTATAAGGTTTAAATCTTCCTTTTGTAGTTCATCAGCTAAAATAGGAGGAGTAAGTACTTGGTCAACTCTATTTTCATCAACTCTATTATTCCACTGAGTTTCTCCTTCTGAGAACTTAGAATAACGAAGTTTCTTTGAACCTCCATAGGCAAATACACCACCACCAAAACCATAATCAACATTTAGTTGTTTTGGTGCTCCTGGATTAATTCCATTAAAATAAATATCCGGATTTAAAACAAAGTTTTTATTACTATCTAATGTATAAGTTTCTCCTTCAACTCCCCAAAGGCAAAGTGTTTGCCCCTCGTCAGAATACCAAAGCCAATCTATAAATCTAAGCATTTTTATAAACTTTTCTTCTCCAAGCTCTTTAAGTGCATTTTGAGAAATCATAATACCATTTTCAAGTCTACCACTATTACTTGAAATTTTGATATTTCCGGCTTTGCCCATAGGAGGGGTTAGAAAATATAATTCATAATTATCAACTGTCATTTTACCATTGAGTGTATCAGAAAGTATCTGATAATTCATATTAAGTACATAAGAATCTCCACGATAAAACTTTGCTCTTGCTGTTGCTGTATCCTGTGTAAATGTCTCAGGATCTAAAAGTTTCTCCTCATATAGTGTGTGTAGTAATTTCAAATTATAAATACATTTAATCAATTTCTCTTTTTAAATATTGCTAAATAAAAAGCAAGATGTGGATAATTTTACAAAAATTCTATCTTATAAAGGTTAAATTTTGAACCCGGAAGAAATATAAGTTTAATATCTGATATATCTTCAAGTACAGGAATATCAAAAGTTTGTTTTGAGTTTCCTCTCTTAAATGAAAGCATGCATTTTTCTTGTTTATTTTTATCTTTAATCTCAAGTATTATTGCATTCTCTAAAAGTTTGGTATCTCCCTCTATAACAATCTTACTTCTTTTATTATTTCTAAAATCAAGTTCACTGTATTCAACTGTAACATTGTTTCCAATATTCATTATTTTATCATCTACTATGTTATAACTATCGCCATATATATTTGAAACTTCCTTTGCTCCTAGGCTAAAAAAAGCTTTATTGTATTTTTCAAATATAAATCCTTTGATATGTACTTTTGATTTTAGTAAAAAATATATGCTTTTAACCCCTTTAAGTTGCTTATTTAGTCTCCATTTTACTTCTTGATAAATATTCCAACGCTTAGGCATTTGATAAATAAAAGTACCTAAAAGCTTAGGAGATTCATTTGGTTTTCCCTCATATATTTCAAACTCATACTCATCGTCAGTAAGTGCAAATATCTGCAACTTTATAATATCACTTCCATTATTACTAAAATCAATATCTTCAAAACCTACTATACTTACGTTATCTGACGGTGTAGCAACTCCCTTTTCATTTCCATTTCCTATTTCTCCTTGTGAAAATGAATACAAACCTGCACTTACAAACTCATACGGATTAATACTTGCCTTTCCAAACCCTGAAATGCTAAATTCTAAGCTTGATATAAATTTTATTCTATCGCTCTTACTCATTGCTTTAAGCCTAAATTTTCCGTCGCTTATAGCTGTAATGTTTGCAATGTTATCATTTACCTCTAGCCTTGCAATATTTGAAGGAATACCCTTTTCATCTACAATTTCCCAAATAATATCCGACTTGGAATTTTCAGGTTGAAATGTAGCAAGTACGCTGCTTTTAGGCTATTTAGGGGATAACTCCTTAGTCCCTTTTATAAAAAGTTTTATATTCCTAGGAATTATAGTTTCATCTTCTTTATTATCAAAATCATCTTTTTTATATCCCAAATCCTCAAGTCTTAAATATGCTTTTTCTGAAATTCCCTCTATAATAGCTATATTTTTATTTATTAAAAGTCTTGCCTCTGCTTTTTTTAAGCCCTTTGAAGTAAACTCTAACTTAATTTTATCAGCATTAGTTTTTGCCTTTATTATGACTGATAATTTACCATTAAAAAGTCTTTTTGAATTTGTTTTATATTCAGTAGTATCTGTACTATCTCCATTATCCATGCCTACGATGTAACCACCCTCTGTTGATATATTTATTAGATTATTGGCATTTTCAACAACATTTCCGTCCTCATCTTTTACAAAAACTTCAGCAAATACAAGTCCACTACAATCAGCATTTATTATATCTTTAGAAAGCATTACCTCTATTTGCTTTGCGTCCTTAAATGAATGTCTAACACACTTTGTTATTTCTTTATCATTTTCATCAAAAGCTATTGCAACAAGCTCTCCATTTTCATAAGGTATTTGCCAAGACCCAAGAAAGCCCTTTTTTCTTATTTTATTAAGTTCTTGTTTACCAAGACTTTTTTCATTTAAAAATAGTTCTACTTTTGGTGCATTAGATGCCACTACAATATCTATAAGTTGATTATCATTAAAATCCCACCATGGACAAATATGTATCATTGGATTAGTTTTAAAATCAGTCCATGCAGACTGGACTATATAATAAGAATCTTTTGGAAAACCTGCTGTATCAATCTGTCCAAAATAAGAATTCTTAGTGTGATACGGTGTCGGCTCTCCTATATAATCAAAACCACTCCAAAGAAATTGCCCTGCACTAAATTCACATTCCACATCTGAGAGTAAACATTCCTCCATAGACTTTGCCCCCCAGCTTGTAGAAGAATTACCTAAACCGGAGCATTGTAAATCATCTTCTGTAAGTATCGAAATATTTTTTGGAAAATGATATACTCCCCTGGAACTAACTATTGATGAGGTTTCACTTCCATATATAACCCAGTTTGGATTTTTTTTGTGATGTATTTTATAATATTTCTCTCCATAGTTATAACCCACAACATCTACAAGTTCTGCCACTTTTTGTGCATTTTCCCATGGCATATAATTTGAACCGATAGTTCTAAAAGCATTTTTCATATAATCATGAATGTCTACTTCCTTTAAAAGTTTAACAGCCCATTCAAAGCCTAGGTTCTTTAAATTGGTATCTGAAATCTCATTTCCAATACTCCACATTATAATTGATGGGTGGTTTCTATCTCTTCTTATCCAAGAACTAATGTCTTTTTTATACCATTCTTTAAAAAACCTAGCATAATCATATTCTGTTTTTGATATTTCCCACATATCATAAGCCTCATTTATAACTAAAAATCCCATTTCATCACAAAGCTGTAAAAACTCCCTTGCCGGCATATTATGAGCTGTTCTTATTGCATTTACTCCCATTTTCTTTAAAAGCAAAAGTCTTCTTTCAAGTGCAGATTTATTAAAGGCTGCTCCTAATGCTCCTAAATCTCCATGTTCGCAAACTCCTTTAAGTTTTATAAATCTACCATTTAAGCTAAAGCCCTTATTTGGATCTATGGCAATTTCTCTAAATCCGACTATTTCAGACACTTTATGCAAAATACATTTTTCTAAACTTTTATTAACTAAACTTATAGTAAGTTCATACAGATTACATTTATCAATATCCCATACAAAAGGTAGTTGTACATCAAATTCTGCCTCTATCTTATTATCTAAAATATCAACTATAAAATGATAATTTTTCTTATTATCTCCTATATACTTCAAATCAATTATAGCCTCGCAGTTTTCACTAAACTCAGAAACTTTGGCATTTACAAATACTTTCCAAACATCTTCATATTTATCAGCATGAAAATAAATTGAATTATTTATTATATGTGCTTTTGGTACTATATCCAAATATACATTTCTATATATACCTGCCCCACTGTACCACCTACTATTTGGCGAAATATAATTTACTGAAACAACTATACTTGATGTAGCACTTAATTCAGGTTTCTCCTCACTTAGTGCATTTAATAGGACATTTAAATTTTTAAAGAAGTGTTCTCCGAGTGATTATAGAAAGAAAGAGATAGTAAGCTAAAAGCAATAATTGCCGAATAAATGGCAATATATAAGGAGAATAAAACTCTAATACTTAGTATGATAATATTACTATATTATAGGAAACAAAAGCAGTTTCCTATAATCGGATTGACGAGGTCTTCGACCTCTTTTATCGGAACTTGCTTCGCAACTTCCGATAAACCATATTAAGTATTGGAGTTTTTTTATGGAAAAAATTATATTATCTAAATACATAAGTAATGGTTGTGTACTTCAAAGTGGTAGATGTACCAATATATGGGGCAAATGTAAGCCAAATACAGTAGTTAAAGCAGAATTTCAAAATAAGACATACATAACAAATTCTGATGAAAATGGTCTTTTTGTATTTGGTGTAAATGCAGATGTAGGTTATGGTTATGAATTAAAAATTCAAACAGATGAGAGTGAGAAAGTTGTAAGTGATATTTTGGTTGGAGATGTATATATATGTGTTGGTCAGTCCAATATGGAATTACCGATGCTTAGAGTTAGGGAAAAGTATCCTGATGAGTTAGGAGAAAAGAATATAAAAGAATTTAAAGTTTTTGAAAATGAAAGTTTTAATATTGAAAATGACTTTGATTTTAAGAAAGCTTTGTGGAGGAAATGTAGTGGAACAGAATTTGAAAAAGTTTCAGCCTTTGGCTATTTCTTTTCTAAATTAGTTCATAAAGAAAAAGATATTCCTGTTGGTTTTGTAAATATAAGTGTTGGTGGAAGTAAAGTCGAAAGCTTTATGGATATAGAATACCTCAAGGGATATAAGAATCAAGAAAACCTGATAAATAAGTTTTCGGATAAAAATTATAGAGAAAACTTTTTTAAAGAGCAGGCAAAGAGGGAAGATGACTGGCATAGAAAAATTATATTAGAGGAAGAATTTAGTAAAAATAACTTTGATGAGAAAAATTATAAACAAATAAATTTACCTAATTTTTTTAAAGATGAGGGGATAAAGAATTTTTCAGGGCTTATATATCTAAGAAAAAAGTTTTATATAGATGCTAAAGATATTGAGAGAATAAAGAAATTAAAATCAGCTAAACTTTATTTAGGAACTATTTCTGACAGTGATAAAGTATATTTAAATTCAGTTTTTGTTGGAGAAACAGGCTATAAATATCCACCAAGAATATATGAATTTAATGTTGATTTACTAAAAGAGGGGGAAAACGAAGTATTTATAAGGCTTGAGGTAAGAGATGAAAATGGAAGATTTACAAAAGATAAAAGATATGAGATACAAGTTGGAGATATTTTAAAAATTTCTCTTTGTGGCACATGGGATTATCAGCTTGTAGTTAAGTCTAAAAATGCCCCTGAACTCATTTTTCCAAATGAAATACCGACTTCACTTTATAATGGAATGTTAAATAGAGCCTTTTTTATAAGTACTAGGGCATTTATATGGTATCAAGGAGAATCTAATGATAAAAATGCTTATGAGTATAAGGATTTACTAATAAGATTTATAAACAGTCTTAGAAAAAAGTGGAAAGTCAAGAGTCTGCCATGTGTTATAGTAGGACTTCCAAGATGTAATATTGATATTAATGGAGATTGGGAAGTTATAAGAAATGCTCAGAAGTCAGTAGCTAAAGAACTTGAGGAAGTATATTATGTAGATAATAGTAGGCTTGGGGAAGAAAATGACTTGCACCCATTAGACAAATCAGAAATGGCTGAAAATACATATAACAAGATAAAGGAGAAACTATGAGATTATTTAATGATAAATGGAGGTTTATAAAACTTGGGAACAGCTCTACTTATGCAGACTTTAAAGATAATAAAGAAAATATGCTTTCTATCGGCTTACCTCATGATTGGCTTATATATAATGTTAAAAATTTATATGAAAGCTCAAAAGGTTGGTATCTAAGAACCTTAAATGTAGATGAAGGACTAGAAGATAAGAGTTATATTTTAATATTTGACGGTATTTATATGGATAGTGAAATATTTGTAAATAGTAAAAAGGTGTTTGAATGGAAATATGGCTATTCTACATTTGAAGTTGATATAACAAAGTTTTTAAATCCAGGAGAAAATGAAATACTCATGTCAGTCCTCCCAAGTAGTTCTTCTGCTTTTGATACTCTTCTATTATTTAGATATTCATAAAAGGTCATATTCATACACTGCTTAAATATTCTTGAAAAGTGAAACTTTGAAAAACCTGTAACTTCTGCTGTTTCCTCAAGTGTAATTGCTCTTGTAAAATTCTCATTTATAAACTTACAAGATTTCATTATTGTATCCATATATTCTTTTTTCTTTAATGGGTCATTATCTACTACAACTATATTTGCCTTTCTACCCCATATCGCATTTCTACCTAAAAATACAAATATTTCTATTATTCTTGCATATATTGCCGCCTCAAAAAATGTCTTTTCTTGGTCATACTCAACAGCTATTGCGTCCATTTGTTTTTTGACAAAACTATAAATTCTCTCGCTGTCATTTTTTTCACTAAGATATATATAATTAGGAAGTAGATTAAATAAGGTTTCCATTCCCTTAAGTGAGTAAAGTAAGTAGTCTGAAAATTGCAATATAATTCTCTCCCCATATTCAGGTGCTTTAAGAGAATGTAGTACGCCTGAGTTAATTATAAAAATATCTCCCTCATCTAAAATATATTCCTTTTTCTCAACTATCACTTTGTATTTATTTTCTTTAGGCATTATTATTTCTACTGCTGTATGCCAATGTTCAGGATAATCTTCATTTTCATCATTATAAAAAAGACGTATCCCCATAGAGTTCCTAAAATTTATTATTTCATGATTACCTTCAAGTATTTCTATCATCTTTAGTTTCCTGTACTATATAAAATCCCCACTCTCCTTTTCAAACTCTAATTTTCCCCCATATTTACATGTAAAACTAAATACGCTATACTATTTGTATAATTATAACATATTTTTAAGGAGGTAATATATGAATTTTTTAGATTTAGCTAAGGCAAGATATTCAGTACGTTCTTTTAAAGATACTCCTATAACAACAGAGGAACTTGACAAGATTTTAGAGGCAGGAAGAGTTGCACCGTCTGCAAAAAATATACAATCCCATAGAATATATGTGCTCCAGAGCAAGGAGGCACTTGATAAGATAAATGCTGTATGCTCATGTATTTTCGGTGCAAAAACTGTATTTTTACTTTGTTATGATGATGATGAGGTTTGGAAAAATACATTTGACAAGAGTATTAATTCAGGGGATATAGATGTAAGTATTGTATGTACACACATGATGTTACAAGCTAAAGAACTTGGCATTGGTTCTTGTTGGGTAGGAAGATTTGACCGAGCCTGTGAAATTTTTTCTGTAAATTTGCCTTCTATGGTATAAAATGTACTTGA
>CALALP010000054.1 GCA_937925515.1 uncultured Lachnoanaerobaculum sp.
GCTCTATACAATAGAGGCGAAGTGGATACGCCGGTACGAATTAGAATTTCCTAGACTTTCTAATACAAAACGAAGCTCCCACTTCTATAAGTGTGGGTAGTTCACATATATATTAATAATGATTCTTTAATAATGATACTTGCAAAATTATTCTTAAAGTGTTTAAATTACTTAAGTTAATATTACTTGTTTGGAGGACGATATGAAAATAATAATAGTCGGTTGTGGTAAGGTCGGAGCAAATGTTGCAGAGCAACTTTTAAAAGAGGGGCATGACATTACTGTGATTGATAATGACCCACATGTTATTGATAATATAACAAATAATTTAGATTTAAACGGTGTAATAGGGGACGGTGTAAGCTGTTTGGTACTTGGCGATGCAGGAGTAAAGGAAACAGACTTACTAATTGCTACAACTGACTCTGATGAAAGAAATATTTTATGCTGTATGTTTGCAAAGAAATTAGGAGGTTGTACTACTATAGCAAGAGTAAGAAATCCTATTTACAGCCGTGATATAAGACTTATTAGAGGAGAACTAGGGCTTGCTATGGCAGTAAATCCTGAACAGTTAGCAGCTCTTGAAATTTCAAGACTTCTTCGCTTTCCGTCTGCAATTAAGATAGAAACATTTGCAAAAGGAAAAGTTGAGATACTTGAATTTAAAGTTGCAAAGGGTTCTATCATTGACGGAATGTCCCTTATGGACTTAGGTAAGAAAATAAGTTCTGATGTACTTATTTGTGCGGCTGTTAGAGGAGAACATATAACTATGCCTAAAGGTAATTATATTATTGAGGCAGGAGATGTTTTAAGTTTAGTAGCACCACAAGAAGAGTCAAAGAGATTTTTTGAAAAAATAGGGCTTGAGACTCATCAGGTAAAAAATGTTATGATAGTTGGTGCAAGTACCATTTGTCTATATCTTGCCGAGCTTTTAGAAAGTCTTGGAGTTGAAATTTCAGTAATTGAAAAAGATGAGGCAAAATGTATAAAGATAAATGAGGTACTTCCAAATGTTAGAGTTATAAATGATGATGCTATTGATCAAGATACACTTATAGATGCAGGTGTTGATAATTGCGAGGCATTTGTATCTTTAACAGGTATTGATGAGGCAAATATAATGTTATCATTATTTGCAAGAAGTAGAAATGAAAATGCAAAATTAGTTACTAAGATAAATAAAATTTCATTTGACAATATAGTTGAAGACATGGATTTAGGAAGTATTATATCGCCTAAGACACTTACTGCTGATGTAATTGTAATGTATGTAAGGGGTATGCAAAATAGTTTAGGTAGTAATGTTCAAACACTGCATAAAATAGTAAATAAAAAGGCAGAGGCTTTAGAATTTTGTATAAAGTCAGGTTGTCCTCTTGTTGGAAAAGCTATTGAGGACTTAAAACTTATTGATAATCTTTTAGTGGCTTGTATTAGCTCAAATGGAAATATTATAACTCCAAATGGACAAACGGTAATTCATGAGGGAGATACAGTTGTAGTAGTTACAACTAAAACAGGTTTAAAAGACATTGAGGATATTTTAGGTTAGGGGGATTATGAATTATTCAGTTATTATATATATATTGGGTAAAGTTTTAGTATTTGAATCTATTTTTATGTTACTACCAAGTATAGTGGGACTTATATACAGAGAACAAAAAGGTTTTGCATTTATTATAGTTGCAATAGTAAGTTTTATTATAGGTATGATAATCACAAGGTTTAAACCTAAAAATCAAAAGCTGTATACAAAAGAGGGATTTGTGGTGGTAGCACTTAGTTGGATAATGATAAGTGCAGTAGGTGCATTACCATTTGTTATAAATAAGGATATACCCCATTTTATAGATGCTATGTTTGAAACTATTTCAGGTTTTACTACAACAGGAGCAAGTATACTTCAAAATGTAGAGAAACTAAGCCATGCAAGTTTGTTTTGGAGAAGTTTTACACATTGGATTGGAGGTATGGGAGTCTTTGTATTTATGTTAGCAATACTTCCTATGGTTGGTGGCTATAATATGCATATTTTAAGAGCTGAAAGCCCCGGACCGTCTATAAGTAAGCTTGTACCAAAACTAAGAGATAGTGCGGCGATACTTTATAAAATTTATTTTGTAATGACTATAATTCAGATAGTTTTACTTTTAGCAGTTGGAATGCCTTTGTTTGATTCACTCACACTTTCATTTGGTTCAGCAGGAACAGGAGGCTTTTCAATAAGAGCAGACGGACTTGCCGGTTACAGTGTTACAATGCAGGCAATCATTACAATTTTTATGATTTTATTTGGTGTAAATTTTAATGCTTATTTCTTTCTTTTGGGAAAGGATAAAAAAGAAATTTTTAAAATGGAGGAAGTCAAATGGTATTTTATAATTATACTTGCGTCTATTATTATGATTGCAATAGATGTAAGGGGATATTTTAAGAACTTTTTTGAGTCATTTCATCATGCGGCATTTCAAGTAGGTTCTATAATTACTACAACAGGTTATGCTACTACTGATTTTAATAAATGGCCGTCATTTTCAAAGGGAATACTAGTAATACTTATGTTTATAGGTGCTTGTGCAGGAAGTACAGGTGGTGGAATAAAGGTTTCAAGAATAATTATTGTATTTAAGACTATGATTCATGAAATAAATAAATACATTCATCCTAGAATAGTAAAAACTATGAGGTTTGATGAAAAGCCGCTTGATGCTACAATTATAAAGGGAGTTATGGCATTTATCTCAGCTTATTTATTCCTTTTTACGGTATCAGTATTTTTAGTTAATTTAGACGGCTTTGACTTGGTTACTTCATTTACAGCAGTGGCCGCAACATTTAATAATATAGGTCCGGGACTTGAACTAGTAGGTCCTATGGGAAATTTTGACATGTTTTCATATCCTATAAAACTTGTACTTATGTTTGACATGCTTGCAGGTAGACTTGAGCTTTTTCCAATGCTTGTAATATTAGTTCCTAGTGTTTGGAAAAAAAATATAAGAAAGTAATGGTGAAAAATGCAAAATAAAGATTATAGTAAGTACATATACCTTGATAATGCCGCCACAACCAGGGTAAATTCTGAGGTCTTAGAGAAAATGTTGCCATATCTAACTTCAAATTATGCAAATCCGTCATCTATTTATAGATTTGCAAGTGATATGAAAGCTGATTTGGAAGATTTTAGAGAGATAGTGGCAGATTCAATAAATGCAAAATCAAATGAGATTTATTTTACTTCAGGAGGTACAGAGTCTGATAACTGGGCATTAAGAATGATTGCAAAAAGTTTTTGTGAAAAGGGAAAACATATAATTACCACTAAAATAGAGCATGATGCTGTTTTAAAGACCTGTGAGGCACTTGAAAAAGAGGGATTTTCAATAACTTATCTTGAAGTTGATAAAGACGGAATTGTAAAGATTAACGATTTACTAGAGGCTATTAGAGATGATACAATACTTATAAGTATTATGTCTGCAAATAATGAAATAGGAACTATTCAGCCAATAAAGGAAATAGGTAAAATAGCAAAGGAAAATAATATTTATTTTCATACTGATGCAGTGCAAGCATATACTAAACTTGATATAGATGTAAATGATATGAATATAGACTTACTTTCTGCAAGTGGGCATAAAATTCATGCACCAAAGGGTGTGGGATTTTTGTACATTAGAAGTGGTATTAAAATAAAGGCACTTTTAACAGGAGGAGGTCAGGAAAGAAAACGCAGAGCAGGCACTGAGAATATGGCAGGGATTGTGGGGCTTGCAGCTGCAGTTTCATTTTCACAAAAGCATAAGAAAGAACATTTACAATATATTTCTAAACTTAGAGATTATATGCTAAATAGAATTTTAAAAGAAATTGATAAGACTAAGTTAAATGGAAGTATTGACAAAAGACTTGCAGGCAATCTAAATATAAGCTTTGAGGGCGTAAGTTCAGAAATTTTACTTATAGAACTTGATAATGCTTATATATGTGCCTCAGCCGGTTCAGCTTGTTCAACAGGTTCTATGTCAGCATCTCATGTGCTTATGGCACTTGGTCAGTCAAGTGATGAGGCACTTTGCGGAATTAGATTTAGCTTAGAATATGAAAATACCTATGAAGAGATTGACTATACAGTTGATTTACTAAAGAAAAGTGTAGAAAGGATAAGAAGAACGTCTTTTTGAAAGGGATATATATGAATATTTTTAAGAAAATGTATTATGCCTGTCTTAAACCTAGAAAGTATAAAGAATTAATAAGAATAAGTGTACCAAAGACTTTTTTGTATGGACTATTTATATTTTTTATGACATTTATAATTATAACACTTTGTAATATACTGATTATAAGAAGTAATTATGGTAGTCTTAGTGAGATTATAAAAAAGAATGTGCCTGAATTTACTTTGGAGAATGGTAAATTGAGTGTTGAAAAAGAAATTCTTTACAATAATAATGGTATGTATATAAATATAGATACTACTAAAGAGGGAGCATTTGCAGAACTTAATGATGATAAACTTAAAAGAATGGTAGCAGATTATAGTTCAGTTATAATTATTGATTCAAGTAGGGCAGTGCTTGCAAATCAACTTCAGTATAATGAAATTGATTTCTCAAAATTAAGTGGAAGTTTTAATAAATCCAAGCTTTTAGAAGTAGTACCTGAAATAAGAAATTTGATAATACTTACATTAGCTTTAACATTTGTATTTTTACTAATAATGTATTATGTAGTGCTTTTATTCTTTGCCTTTATTTCGAGTCTGTATGCATTTTTCTCAAAGAAAATAATTAGATTTAATGACTTATATAAAATGGCTATTTATGCCTCTACATTGCCTTGTATTATTTTAATTGTAAATGATATACTACCTTTTAGGATAATGTTTTTACCATACATTTTAATATATATTATATTGTTTTTAATGCAGAGGGCAATTTCAGGTATTGATTCTATAGTAAAAGCTTACAGCATTAAAAATGAAGAAGACTTTAAAAAGATGCTTAATGATTTAAGAAATGATGCCAAAAAGGACAATATTCCTGATGATATTATTGATAAAGAACTAGGCAAAATACCTAGCTATTCACAACTTGTAGGAGAAAAAGAAGTAAGTACAGAGGAAAATACAGAAGAACATTATAGAAGAAATCAACCTGAGGTAATTAAACCAAGTTCAGGTTTTAGTTTTGGAAAAACTAGTGAAAGTAATAATGATAATGATAATGAACTAAGTAAATAGGTGAAATAAAGGAATGGAAAAGAAAAAAGTAGTAGTTGGTATGTCAGGGGGTGTGGACTCCTCTGTTGCAGCCTATCTTTTAAAAGAAGAGGGCTATGATGTAGTAGGGGTTACTATGCAGATATGGCAGGACGAAGATGAGGAAAGGCAGCAGGCAAGTGGTGGTTGTTGTGGACTTTCAGCAGTTGATGATGCCAGAAGAGTTGCAAGTAAACTTGATATACCATATTATGTTATGAATTTTAAAAATGACTTTAAGGATAAGGTCATAGATTATTTTATAGATGAATATTTACAAGGTAGAACTCCTAATCCTTGTATTGCATGCAATAGATATGTGAAGTGGGAATCTCTTTTAACTAGAAGTATGATGATTGGGGCAGATTACATTGCCACAGGGCATTATGCAAGAGTTGTAAAACTTGAAAATGGAAGATATTCAGTGAGAACTTCTAAAACATCTGCAAAGGATCAGACTTATGCCCTTTATAATTTATCTCAAGACCAATTAAGTAGAACACTTATGCCGGTTGGAGATTATACCAAGGAAGAGATAAGAGAGATTGCACAAAATATAAGTGTAAGGATTGCAAGAAAACCTGATAGTCAGGAGATATGTTTTGTACCTGATAATAATTATGCAGGTTTCATTGAAGAAAGTATTGAAAGAAAGATGCCAAAAGGTAATTTTGTTACAGAAACAGGAGAAATACTTGGTAGACATAAGGGCATACTTCATTATACAATAGGGCAGAGAAAGGGGCTTGGAATAGCACTCGGACATCCGATATTTGTAACGGAGATAAGACCTGAAACTAATGAGGTTGTAATAGGAGAGCCTGAAGATGTATTTGGTAAGGCACTTATTGCAGATAGATTTAATTGGATGAGTATTGAAAAAATAAAAGAGGGAGAGAGTATAGAGGCTATTGGAAAGATTAGATATTCTCATAAGGGAGAAAGATGTAAAATTTCATTAGACTCTGATGATACAGTTAAGGTAGAGTTTTATGAAAAGGTAAGAGCTATCACTCCGGGGCAGGCAGTGGTTATTTATGATAATGACGGCTTTGTTATAGGTGGTGGAACTATTTTAAGAAAATTAAAGTAAAGGAGGAAGAATGAAAAGAGGAATTATAATTTTTGCACTTGCAAGTATGATAAGTGGTTGCAGTATGGCAAAGGCTGAAGTTGGAGAGGTGCAGACTACATCTCAGATACAAACCACTGTTACAAATGTACAGGAAAATATGAGTGTGCAGGCACTAACTGCAAAAGCTCCTAAAGTAACTACAACTGCCGCACCTACATTTACTGATGTCGATGAAGAGGGCTATGTAACAGGAAATAATGTAAATGTTAGAAGTTTGGCAAGTAAAACTTCAGATGTGGTTACTAAGCTTTCAGCAGGAAAAAAAGTTCATGTTATTGGTAGAAATTCTGACTGGCTTAAGATTGATTTAGACGGAAAAAAGGTATTTATAGCCGCACAGTATGTTTCAAACAAAGCACCTGAAACAACTGCCGCACCAACAACAGCTGCAAGCACAGCAAGTAGTAATGTAGATTCATCAGGTAGTATAAGCCTTGATCCAAGTTGGAAGTATGCTGATTTTTCAAAGATAAAGTCAGGAAGTGCAAAGCTTTATAAGGCTGAAAATAATAGAAAAGGTATAACTATTTGTGTAAATGCAGGACATGGAACTAAGGGGGGAAGTTCAGTAAAGACTTTGTGCCACCCTGACGGAACACCTAAAGTAACAGGTGGAACTACCTCAGCAGGTGCAACTCAGGCAGTTGCAGTTTCCTCCGGAACAACTTTACTAGACGGCACAAGCGAGGCGGCTGTTACATTAAAAATGGCAAAAGCTTTCAAAAATGAACTACTTGCAAGAGGTTATGATGTAGTTATGATAAGAGAAAGTGATGATGTTCAGCTTGACAATATCGCCAGAACAGTTATTGCAAATAATACTTCAAATGCACATATAGCACTTCATTGGGATTCTACAACAAGTGATAAGGGAGCATTTTATATGAAAGTCCCAAATGTTGCCTCATATAAGGCTATGGAGCCTGTTGCCTCAAATTGGAAAAAGCATGATGCACTTGGAGAAAGTCTTGTAGCAGGACTTAGAGGTGCAGGAGTTAGAATCTTTTCAGGTGGAAGTATGGAAATGGATCTTACACAGACTTCATATTCAACAGTTCCGTCAATAGATATTGAATTAGGAGATAGAAATTCAGATCACTCAGATGCAACTATTGCTACTTTAGCAAAGGGACTTGCAGACGGAGTAGGGGCATATTTTGGACAATAAACACTTGAGTTGTGAAAAGGGGATTATGAAATGATTGCAAATCTTACAAATTTTTTTGGCTTTATAGGTGGTATGGGTATGTTCCTATATGGCATGCACATTATGGCAGAGGGTATGCAAAAAGCTGCTGGTGGAAGACTACAAAAATTCCTTGGAATGATTACAAACAATAGACTTATGGCAGTTTTAATAGGTGCTGTAATTACAGGAATTATACAAAGTTCTGCTGCTACAACTGTTATGGTAGTCGGTTTTGTAAATGGTGGTATACTTACACTTTCTCAGGCGGCAGGAGTTATAATGGGTGCTAATATAGGTACTACAATAACAGCTTGGATTGTATCAATGAATCAGCTTGGAGATGCTATGATTCTTACTACACCTGAGTTTTATGCACCATTAGTAGTAGGCGTCGGAGCATTGGTTTTAGTATTTTCAATGTCTGAGAAAAGAAAAATGGTGGCAGAAATACTACTTGGATTAGGACTTTTGTTTTTAGGTCTTAAGTATATGTCTAGTTCTATCAATCCATATACTCAAAATCCTATTTTCTCAGATATATTTGTTGTACTTGGAAAGAATCCTCTACTTGGAATACTTGCAGGTGCTGTCGTTACGGCGGCTATTCAAAGTTCATCAGCCTCTGTCGGTATTTTACAAACGCTTTCTATGAGTGGTATTGTAAATATGAGTTCAGCTATATTCATAACTTTAGGTCAGAATATAGGTACTTGTATAACAGCACTTCTTTCAAGTATAGGAGGCTCAAGAACAGCCAAAAGAGCAGCAGTAATTCACCTTTTATTTAATGTAATCGGAGCAATAGTATTTGGAATTTTAGGCTTTGTCTATTTTAGTTTTGATAGAAAAATGGCACTTAGTAGCATGAGTTCAGTAGAAATCTCAATATTTCACACATTATTTAATGCTACAATGACAATTCTACTATTTCCTTTTGCTGAGGTTCTTGTAAAATTATCAGGACTAATTGTAAAAGAAGATAAGAAGTCGGCTAAGGCTAAGGAAGATGAAGAAGAGGTTACATTAAAGCACTTAGATATCAGAATCTTTAGTTCTCCTGCACTTGCACTTGAAACAGTTTCAATGGAAGTCGTTCACATGGGAGAAATAGCATTTGAAAATGTAAATCGTGCAATAGACGCAGTAATTTCAGGTTCAGAGGAATCAGTACAAAAAGTACTTAAGGCTGAAAAAACTATAAATAAGATACAGGAGATTCTTACAGAATATATAATTAAACTTGATAATCAAGTGTTAAATGAACATCAAAAATTAGTTTTAAATGATTTATTTTACACTGTAAGCGATATTGAACGAATAGGCGACCATGCTGAAAATATAGTTGAAAATGCTGACATTATAAAGAAAAAGAATTTGAAGTTTTCAGAAACTGCAATAAATGACTTAAAAGAAATAGCTAGTTATGTTTGTGAATCAGTTTCTTATGCAATAGAGGCAAGAAAGGATATGAGCCTAGAGGCTGTAAGAAAAGTAAATAAAAATGAAGATATGGTTGACAATATGGAAGATGAACTTAGAGAAAAACATATTGATAGACTTTCAAAAGGACTTTGTCAAACAGAATCAGGAGTCATTTTCCTTGATATTGTAAGTAATTTAGAGAGAATTTCAGACCATGCAACAAATATAGCTGGATATGTAACTAAAGAAGTGTAAATAATTTCTAAGGGTAGACGGTGGTTGATATGGAAAGTAGAAGTAGAGCCAGAGCTAGAACTGAAAGTACAGTCGTAAGAGGTTCTTCACGAAGACAAGTAACAAATAATTATGATAGCAATAACTATTTAAGTGGTGTTTTTACTACTTTGCTTGTGATTATTTTTTTGTTATTTCTTATTTTTTCATATTTTTATAATCAACCGAAAAATGTGTTTTCAAGGTTAAGTAAACGATTTATTTTAAATAAATACAATGAAATAAGTCAAGTTTTTGGAAGTGGAATTGATAATACAAAGCCCTCAAAAAAGTTTACATTATCAGCTAAGAGCAGTGATAAAGAAGTTAATGAGTATTTTTCAAACATAGATTTGGCACTTGAAGTTGGAAATGTTAAAAAGCTTGACTTAGTGAATTTTAGATTAAACTATATGAATCAATCTTTAGTAGATGTAACAGGAACTTACAAAGACGGTAATATAGGGATTCTAAAAAACTCAAAGGATAAAGAATATTATACCTCTGATATTAATAAGTTTTTCAGTGAGCTTACAGGCGAGAACATAGATGTAAAATCTTATATTAATAAAAATGTTTCAAAGAAAGAAGAAAAAAAGATTTTAATTGACTATCTAAATACAGTTTTTTCTGTAATTAGAAAAAACAATGTAAGCTTAAAATCAAATTCAACAGAAATCTTAGATCAAGTTGGAAGTGATTTTAAAGGTAAGGTCTATACTTTTAAGCCAAGTTCAAAAGATATTGAACAGATGCTTATTAAATTAGCTACAAAGCTAGAATCAGATAAGAAGTTAGTTGATGTTTTAAAAAGAAGTGGCAAAGACCTAGAGCTTATGACTCTTTTTAGTTATTTACAAACAAGTAGTAAAAGTATAGATGATTTAATAAAAGAACTTGCTGATAACATTAAGAGTTACTCTACTGAGATAGGAAGTGCATTAGAGGTCGGAGGTTTTAATTGCCAAATTGGCGTAACTAAAAATAATATACAATTTATTAGAATATCATACAATGATTCTAGCAATGGTTTAATGGTTTTAGGTTATGAAACTAAGGAAGATAAATCACAAAAAGAAAGCATTTATTTTTATACTGAGGAAAAAAATAAAGAAACAGTTTCACTTACAGAGATTAATGAGAAGTCTAAGAAAAGCTCTAAGGGGAAACTTATGTTTAGCTCAAGTAAAATAAAGTTTGACATTAACTATGATTTAGATTCATCAAAAAAATTTACTTTTCTTCCTATCGGTAGCTATGACTTTAGTATTGAGAATAGCAAAACCTCGGCTAATTTAGTCATTTCCAAAAAAGAAAAAAATCTAACAGACTATGTTCTTACTATGGATAATTTAAATCTTTTTGGAAATGAAATCTCGAGATTAGTTGTAAATATGGAAGAGGAAAATGATATAAAACTTACAGCACCTGAAATTGAACCTACAAATATGGATAATTTAAGTTCAGAAAAGTATCGAGGTATACTTGATAGTATAGAACAATATATGACTAAAAATATTGATAAACTTTTTGGTCAAGAATAGTATTTTTTCAGCATAACTTGATAGTTAAATAGTTGTCGAAAAAGATATTTTTTTAATAAGTTTCTATTGCTTTTTTCTATATATTTTTGTACAATACTATTGGAAACAAAGCAACTAGATATAAGCTAGTAGTTTAGGTTTTAGAGCTATACTGTTATTTAGGGGAAAACCCATAACATTATTTTTTAGGAGGGACTAGAATGTCAGTAAAAGTAGCGATTAATGGTTTTGGACGTATTGGACGTCTTGCATTTAGACAAATGTTTGAGGCAGAGGGCTATGAAGTAGTAGCAATCAATGACCTTACAGATCCTAAGATGCTTGCACATCTTTTAAAATATGATACAGCACAGGGAGGATTTAGTGGACGTTTTGGTGAAGGACTTCATAGTGTTGAGGTAGGTGAAGATTCTATCACAGTTGACGGAAAGAAGATTACCATATACAAAGAGGCTGACGCATCTAAATTACCTTGGGGAGAGATTGGTGTAGATGTTGTACTTGAGTGTACAGGTTTCTATGTATCAAAGGCTAAATCTCAAGCACATATTGATGCAGGTGCAAAGAAAGTTGTTATATCAGCTCCGGCAGGTAATGACCTCCCTACAATAGTATTTGGTGTAAACCAAGATACACTTAAGGCTGATGATGTGATTATTTCAGCAGCATCTTGTACAACAAACTGTTTAGCACCTATGGCTAAGGCACTTAATGATTTTGCACCTATTCAATCAGGTATTATGAGTACAATTCATGCATATACAGGCGATCAGATGATTCTTGACGGACCTCATAGAAAGGGCGATTTAAGAAGAGCAAGAGCAGGTGCTGCAAATATCGTTCCTAACTCAACAGGTGCAGCTAAGGCTATCGGTCTTGTTATTCCTGAGCTTAACGGAAAGCTTATCGGTTCAGCACAAAGAGTTCCTGTTCCAACAGGTTCTACAACAATCTTAACAGCAGTTGTTAAGAAAGCAGGTCTTAATAAAGACGATATTAATGCACACATGAAGAGTGTTGCATCAGCATCTTATGGATATACAGAAGACCAAATCGTTTCTTCAGATGTTATCGGAATGAAATTCGGTTCATTATTTGATGCAACTCAAACAATGGTATCACAGATTGCAGATGATTTATATCAAGTTCAGGTTGTTGCTTGGTATGATAATGAAAATTCATATACTTCACAAATGGTAAGAACTATCAAGTATTTTGCAGAACTTAAGTAATAAAAGTAGAGTAGTTCAATTAACATTTTAAGAACTATTAAGTACTTCGCAGAACTTAACAATAAAGAACTGAGGAGTCCAGTCTTATGGGCTGGATTCCTTTTTTTATAAATGAAAGGAAAATAATATGTTAAACAAGAGAACAGTTGATGATTTAAAAGATTTAAAGGGAAAAAAGGTTCTAGTTCGTTGTGATTTTAATGTTCCTCTAAAAGACGGAGTTATACAAAACTTTAATCGTATTGACGGAGCTATTCCTACTATAAAGAAACTTCTTGACGGTGGAGCAAAGGTTATTTTATGCTCACATTTAGGAAAACCAAAAGGAGAGCCTGTAAAGGAATTAAGTCTTGCACCTGTTGCACCTGCTTTATCAGAAAGACTTGGAGTTGAAGTTAAATTTGTATCAGATCCTAAGGTTACAGGAGAGGAAACAAGAAAGCTTGCAGAAAATCTTAAGGACGGAGAAGTTTTACTTCTTGAAAATACACGTTATAGAGCAGAAGAAACTAAATATGGCAAAGATGAAAAAGCAGAGGAATATGCTAAGGAATTAGCTAGCTTATGTGATGACGGAATTTTTGTAAATGATGCTTTTGGTACAGCACATAGAGCACATTGCTCAAATGTAGGAGTTACTAAGTTCTGTAAGGAGAATGTAGTAGGCTATCTTATGGAAAAAGAAATCAAATTCCTTGGAGAGGCAGTAGAAAATCCTGTAAGACCTTTCGTAGCAATTCTTGGTGGTGCTAAGGTTTCAGATAAGATTAATGTTATAAATAACCTACTTGATAAGGTTGATACACTTATAATCGGTGGTGGAATGGCATATACATTTTTAAAGGCAAAGAAAGAGGAAATAGGAAATTCACTTTGTGAAGAAGATAAGCTTGATTATGCCTTAGAAATGATTGAAAAAGCAAAGCAAAAGAATGTTAATTTACTTCTGCCAATAGACCATGTAGAGGGAAAAGAATTTTCAAATGATACAGAAAGAAAAGTTGTTGAAACTATTGATGCCGGATTTTCAGGCTTTGATATAGGACCTAAGACAATAGAATTATTTAAAAATGCACTAAAAGGTTCTAAAACAGTTGTTTGGAACGGACCTATGGGAGTTTTCGAGTTTGAAAACTTTGCAAATGGAACACTTGAGATTTGCCGTGCAGTGGCAGAACTTGAGGGAGCAACCACTGTTATAGGTGGTGGAGATTCTGTAAATGCAGTTAAAAGACTTGGTTTTGCAGATAAGATGACTCATATTTCAACAGGTGGTGGAGCAAGCCTTGAATTCTTAGAGGGTAAGGAATTACCGGGAGTTGCAGCAGCTCAAAATAAATAAAACTTGAAAGAGGGAAAGAAATGAGAAGAAAGATAGTAGCAGGCAACTGGAAGATGAATAAAACACCTTCACAAGCAGTTGCACTTGTAAATGAATTAAAGCCTTTAGTAGATAATAAGGAAGTTGATGTTGTATTTTGTGTACCTGCAATAGATTTAATCCCTGTTTTAGACGCAGTTAAGGGAAGTAATATTGAAGTAGGTGCTGAAAATATGTATTTTGAAGATGCAGGAGCTTATACAGGAGAGATTGCACCTAATATGCTTACTGATATAGGAGTAAAGTATGTTATAGTCGGACATTCAGAAAGAAGAGAATATTTTGCTGAAACCGATGAAACAGTAAATAAAAAGGTTTTAAAGGCATTTGAAGTAGGCATAACTCCAATAGTATGTTGTGGCGAAACTCTTACTCAAAGAGAGCAGGGCATTACAATAGATTGGGTAAGAATGCAGATAAAGATTGCATTTAGAAATGTAAATGCAGACAATGCAAAGAAAGCAGTAATTGCTTATGAGCCAATTTGGGCAATAGGAACAGGAGTTACAGCAACTACAGAGCAAGCACAGGAAGTATGCAAGGCAATTCGTGATTGTATAGCTGAGATTTATGATACTGATACTGCAAATGCAATCCGTATTCAATATGGTGGTTCAGTTAATGCTAAAAATGCAGCTGAGTTATTTGCTCAACCTGATATTGACGGTGGCTTAGTGGGTGGAGCAAGCCTTAAGGCTGAATTTGGAAATATAGTAAATTATAAGTAAAATTTAAGGGGCTGTTGTAAAATATCTATCTATGACGGTGTCGCAAAATGGCTATCCATATGAGGGTGTCGCGAAATAGGTATCCATATATATCTTGTCCCCCTGCGGGGGACAAGATATATAATAGAAAGTATTTAAATTA
>CALALP010000055.1 GCA_937925515.1 uncultured Lachnoanaerobaculum sp.
TGTCCCCCGTAGGGGGACAAATCCCTATAATGATATATAAATAAACTATTTATTTTTTAACAGAGAACAAAAGAGTTAGTAATATTCTTAAAATTAGTTTTGCAAAATTCTCTAGCTAATAATTAAAAACAAATATCCCAAATACTATTATAAAGGAGGGTTTTATGAAAACTCTTATAAAAGGTGGTACTGTTTGTTTAGATGGCGAGATATTTAAAGGAGATATACTTATTTGTGATGATAAGATAAAAGAGTTAAGCTCAGATTATACCGGAGATTATGATAATTTGATAGATGCCAAAGACAAGTATGTATGCCCCGGAGGTATAGATCCTCATACACATATGTCCCTAAGGCAGAGTGAAAAATACACTTCTTGTGATAGCTTTTATGACGGAGGAGTAGCGGCGGCTTGTGGTGGAACTACTACAATTATAGACCATATGGCTTTTGGAAAAGAGGGAGAAAGCCTCTATTCAAGATTTGAGGAATATAAAGAACTTGCAAAAGATTGTCCTATTGATTATTCTTTTCATGGAGTTTTTTGGTATATCAATGATGAAATATTAAAAGAGCTGAAAGACATTATAAAAAATAAAGGTTTTACAAGCTTTAAGGCATATACTACCTATGGCTATCCTATGTTTGATAGAGAACTTTTAGATATTTTTTCAGTTATAAAAGAGGCAGGTGGTTTGCTTTGTGTTCATGCTGAAAATGATGCAATAACCAATGTTCTAAAAGAAAAATATGCAAAAGAGGGACATTTAGAACCTATATATCAGGCAATTACACGTCCCAATGAGGCAGAGGCAGAGGCAGTATCAAGGCTTATAAAACTTGCAAAAGTTGAAAATGAATCAAATCTTTATATAGTACATTTATCAGCAAAAGAAAGTCTTGAGGAAGTAATACAGGCAAGAAAAGCAGGTCAGAAAAATATATATGTAGAAACTTGTACTCAGTATCTTACATTAACAGATGATAAATTTAAAGAGGGAGGCAGCAAGGAGGGAATTAAATATATACTTGCACCACCATTTAGAAAAAAAGAGGACAATGAAAGACTTTGGAAAGGTGTAAAAGACGGAGATATTCAAGTTATAGCTACCGATCACTGTCCATTTACATTAAAAGAAAAACTTGAAAATGTAGACGATTTTAGATTTTGCCCGGGAGGAATTTCAGGAGTAGAAGAAAGAATGTCTATAATATTTAGTGAGGGAGTTTTAAAGGGTAGAATATCATTAGAAAAGTTTGTACAGGTAACTTCTGCAAATGCTGCTAAAATCTTTGGATTATACCCTAAAAAAGGTAATCTACTTCCGGGAGCTGATGCAGATGTAGTTATTATAGACCCTAATAGAAGTAGAGTATTTGAAAAGTCAAACTTAAGGACTACTGCCGGATATTCAGCCTATGAGGGAATGAAAGTTGATTGTGTTATAGATACAGTTATCAGTAAGGGAAAGGTAATAGCAAGAGATAATGAGTTCCTTGGCACAAAAGGCTCAGGAGAACTCTTATTAAGAAAGGCAAAATAGTTTATATGAGAAATTTATTTAAATCAGTTAGAGAATGTTTAGGAAATAATGAAGATGTAGTTTTATCAACTGTTGTAGCAAGTTCCGGTTCAGTACCAAGAGGTGCAGGGGCTAGAATGGTAACATCAAAACAAGGTAGAGTTTGTGGAACAGTAGGTGGTGGTGCTGTTGAGTATGCCTGCATTGTAAAATCACAAGAAATTATATCTTCTGAGAAGAAATCATCTTCACACCCTTTTTGTTTAAGGAAAAATGATAAAGAAGATTTAGGAATGATTTGTGGTGGAGATGTTACAGTATATTTTTCATATTTAAAGGCTAATGATGAAAACATTAAACTCTTAGATAAGATAGAAGAGTTTTATAAAAATGATGAAAATAGTTGGCTTATAATAGATATTACAGAAAATTGTAGTGGAGCAATTACACTTTACGAAAGAAAGAGCGGCTTTTTTGGTGCAGAAATAGACAGTAGCATAGTAAATGAACTTAAAACTAAACCTAAGAAGTTTGAGATAAATAAAAAAATCTATTATATAGAAAGACTTTCCGACTCTAGTAAGGTTTACATTTTTGGTGGTGGTCATGTATCACAGGCTTTAGTTCCGGTACTTGTAAAACTTGGTTTTAAATGTGTTATTTTAGAGGATAGAGAGGAATTTTGTAAGCCTGAACTATTTGAGGGAGTTGAAAAGACAATACTTATTGATAATAATGACATCGGTAAGTCTTTAGATATCAAAGAGGACGACTACATTTGCATCATGACAAGAGGTCATAAAGCAGATACCATATCTCAAGCTTATGCAGTTAAAACACCGGCTCATTATATAGGTCTTATAGGTAGTAGAAAGAAAGTAGAGGGAGTAAAGGCTAAATTAAGAAGTATGGGCATAACGGAGGAAGAAATAGCAAGGGTTACAACTCCGATAGGTTTAGATATAAAAGCTGAAACTCCTGAAGAAATAGCAATAAGTATTGCAGCACAACTTATTTTAGTTAGGGCAGAAAGACATTAGAATATGAATTCAAAATTTATCTCAATAGTAGGAGCAGGTGGAAAAACTACTACAATGTATTATTTAGCTGATAAGTTTGTAAATGAGGGTAAGAAAGTCATTATAACTACAAGTACACATATAAGAAAGCCTAATTATAGAAAGGTATTTTTGGTAAATGACATTTCTATAACTGAGTTTGAAAACAGCTTAAAATTACTTTTAGAAAATAATCAAAGTATAGTAGTTGGAAATGATGAAAATACGAAGTTATCCTTGCCAAAAGAAGAATTTTTTGCCATTATGAAAAAATATGCAGATGTTGTTTTGGCAGAGGCTGATGGAGCAAAAATGTTGCCTATAAAAGTTCCAAGAGAGTATGAACCTAATATATCTAAACAAACTGATATAGTAATAATAGTAGTTGGACTTGATTGTCTTTTTAAGAAAGCAAAAGAGGTATGTTGCAGGTATGATATAGCAAAGGCTCTTTATAATTGGGAATCAGAACATTGTATTACTGAAGAAGACATCATAAATATAATGTCTGATAGACGTGCAGGGCTTAAAAATACTGAGAATTTAAAAAAAATATTAGTCCTAAATAAAGCAGATAATGATTTATTAAAAGAAAGGGCGAACTACATAAGAGATAGATTGAGAAAAGTATTAGTTGAGGAAGTTGACATTTATATCACTTCAAATAACGAGAGGGATATATGTGTAAATATTGTTGGAGAATGAAATGAAAGATTTTAAGGTCTGTATAAGGGGTGCAGGAGATTTAGCAACAGGCATAGGACTTAGAATGTATAATTCAGGTTTTAATATAGTTATGACAGATATAGAAATACCTACGACAGTCAGAAGAACAGTAGCATTTTCAAGGGCTGTTTATGAAAAAAGTGCAGTAGTTGAGGGAGTTGAGGCTGTTTTTTGTAAAAGCTTAGAAGATATAAAAAAGGCAAATAGTGAGGAAAAGATTGCTGTAATAGTTGATTTGGATAAAAAAATACAAAAAGAATATGCACCCGATATAATTATAGATGCAATTATTGCAAAGAAAAATATAGGTACTTCTATTGATGAGGCAAGAGTAGTTGTAGCAGTAGGTCCGGGGTTTGTTGTAGGTAAGGATTGTATGGCAGTAGTTGAAACAAAAAGAGGGCATAGTCTTGGAAAGGTTATCTTAGAGGGAAGTGCAATACCTAATACAGGAATTCCGGGGAATATAGGCGGCTTTACTAAAGAAAGACTTATATCTTCAGAATGTGCAGGAGTATTTAAATCAAATGCCAAAATAGGCGATATTGTAAAAAAGGGAGATATTGTAGCATATGTAGACAAAACACCTGTACTTGCAAAGATTGACGGAGTGGTTAGAGGAATGTTACAGGATTTTATAAGTGTAAGTAAGGGTTTTAAGCTTGGAGATATAGACCCTAGAGCAAATATTGAACATTGCTTTAGTATTTCCGATAAGGCAAGAGCAGTTGGTGGTGGTGCTTTAGAGGCTGTTATGTATCTTCTTTTTAGAAAGAAAAGTTAATCTATGGAACTTATTTTAATGGCATCGGGCTTTTCAAAAAGATTTGGAAAAAATAAGCTTTTTGTAGACTTTAAGGATAAACCTCTCTGTAAACATGCACTAGAGTTATATTCAAATATTGATGAAATCACATCAAAAGTAGTGGTAAGTCAGTATGAAAAAGTACTTTGTGATGGAGAAAAACTTAACTTTATCCCTGTTTTTAATAGTGAAAGTAAACTCGGAATATCAAAGTCAATAACACATGGCTTAGAAAGTTTAGGTTATAAAAAAGATATTGACTATACAGATGATAGAAATTCAGGTATAATCTTTGCAGTATGCGATCAACCACTGTTACAAAAAGAAACAATTAAAAGACTTATATCAGCTTATAAAAATAGTAAAAAAGGTATTATTTCACTAAGATATGGGACAAGAAATGGTAATCCTAAGATATTTTCAAAAAAATATATAAGTGAACTTTTTAAACTTACCGGCGATATGGGTGGAAAACAAATACTTAATAAGTATAGTAAAGATGTTTTATTTGTAGATGCTAGCAATGAAAATGAACTATTTGATATAGATACAGTAGAGGACTATTACAAACTGTGTTTAAATAGATTGGAGGAAGAAAATGGAAAATGTGAAACTTACTAAACTTGCCTCTTGTGCAGGCTGTGGTGCAAAAGTAGGAGCAGGTATGCTTTCTAAACTATTAGGAGGTATTAAAACCCACAAAGATGAAAGACTTATAGTCGGCTATGATACAAGTGATGATGCAAGTGTCTATGTATTAAGTGAGAATGAGGCTTTAGTTCAAACAACTGACTTTTTCCCACCAATAGTAGATGACCCTTATCTATTTGGAGCTATTGCCGCTACAAATGCTTTAAGTGATGTGTATGCAATGGGTGGAGAACCTAAATTAGCATTAAATATAATGTGTATAACTGAAACTATGGATAAGGAAACTGTTCAAAGTATCTTACGTGGAGGTTATGAAAAGGCTTATGAGGCAGGAGCAATAATTACAGGAGGACATACAATTCAAGGGCCTGAACCTATCTATGGTTTAAGTGTTTCAGGTTTTGTTCATCCTAAAAAAGTTTTAACTAATAGTAATGCAAAAGAGGGAGATGTGCTTATACTTACAAAACCTTTAGGAGTAGGTATCATAACTACTGCTGCTAAGGCAGATGAAGATATGGTAGGTAAGGAACTTATGGATAAGATTTATAAGCAGATGTCAACCCTAAATAAGGCTGCAAGGGATATTATGGTTAAGTATGATGTACATAGCTGTACTGATGTAACAGGCTTTTCACTTCTTGGACATAGCTATGAAATGGCACAAGGTAGTGGTCTTAGTATTCATCTTGACTCAAATTTAATTCCATATCATAAAGAGGCTCTTAAGTTTGCAAGAGAGGGCTTTGTACCGGGAGGAATGTATAGAAATAGAAATTTCGCAAGTGCAGGAGTTAAACTTGAAAATGAACTTGATGAAAGGCTTTTAGACATATTCTATGACCCACAAACAAGTGGTGGACTTTTAATAGCTGTTTCAGAAAAAGACTCTAAGGCTTTATTAAATGAATTAAAGGCTACAATACCTGTTTCAGAGATTATTGGTTTTGTGGGAGAAAAGAAAGAAAGCAGTATTTACCTTAAATAAGATTAAGAAAAGTATTATCAGACTATATAGTTTGGTAATA
>CALALP010000056.1 GCA_937925515.1 uncultured Lachnoanaerobaculum sp.
ACCATAGAAGGCTATCTTTGTTTCTATTAATTTACAGACTTTTTTTCACAGACTCTTTATTTTCGCTAAATACATTTGTAATTCTTTCAGCATCTAAAATAACAATTAAAGAACACAAACTATAAAATATAACTGTAATTAAAAAGCCGTATTTAGGATAACTATTTATATCTTTCTTATTCTTAGCACCTTTTGAAATACTTATCATACTTAATACAGCAGAACCATATACATATTTAAAGATAAATAAAAGTTCTATTATAGTATTTATAATTGTATAAGCTGCATATTCTATAACTCCAATTCTAACTATTATCATATTTATAATTATTGTATACACAGAACCATCAAGTATTTCTTGAAAAAACAGAGGAATAGTGTCTTTCAAATGCAAAAAAGTATTTCCAATATAAGCTTTTAATTTATTTTTGTAGCTCTTAACTTCATTTTCAACAAAATACATATATATAACTATATTAAGTAACATTGTAAATATAGTAGAAACTCCGACAAAACCGACCCCAAGAGCAGGAAAGCCAAATTTTCCAAGTGCAAAAATATAATCCAAAAGTACATCTAATATTGAAGTCGCTATACTAGTATATAAGATAATTTTTGTCTTATTTATAATCTTATAATAAGTCGCATGAGCAAATAAAATTAATTGTAAAAGCACATACAAGGACATTGGTTTTAAATATTTTACTGCCTGAGTCAGTGAATTTCCGCTTAAATTATAAGCCTTAGCTAGAGTAAATTTCCCAAATAAAATAGTCATTAAGAAAAATATTATTCCTAAAAATAGGCTCAGATAAATAGAAGTATGAAATTCAGGTGCAAATCTATTTTTATCTCCAAGCCCTAGGCTTTCCCCTAATCTAATATTTAAAGAGATTGTGATTGCACCTAAGACACCTGCTAACATATGCAAAGTTGAGGAAATTAGTGAAACACTGTTAAATGCCTCTACTGATATTTGCCCAATAATAATCACATCTGTTATTCCTATAATCTGTGAGGTTAATAGCTGTAAAAGCAGTGGCAATGCAAACCTATTAAGTTCATTTATATATTTATTTTTTGTAATCATAAATCTCCTATCTCCCTTACACTAATACATCTTATCACAATTTTAAGAAAAAATAAATTTTGAATAATGTTATAATCCATGTTATACTTAAGTGGTTCTTAATTTTTAGAGGATTATTTGCAATCCCCAAAGATTAAACATTACTAATGGAGGTGAATTTTTTTGGATACAGACGGGAATCCCAAAACTAAAAATTTAAATTACATGAGGAGAAGTTTAGGAGCTATATTTCTTCTCATTTATTTGGGCGACTAGACTTTTTCACAGTCTTTCGTTCAAATAGAAAGGAGAGGCAGTGAAAACAACTATTCAAAAACTTATTAGTGAAAAAAACTATTCTGAAATCAAAAAAAATCTCGATAATTTAAACATTGTAGAGCTTTCAGAGCTACTAAACGAGTTTAATTCATCAGAACTTATATTGATTTTTAGGCTTCTGCCAAAAGGTAGGGCAGCAGATGTATTCTCATATCTTAGCAATGAACATCAAGAAATAATAATTAATGCCATAACTGATGTGGAAACTAAAAATCTTTTTAATGAACTTTACTTTGATGATATGATTGACATAATAGAGGAAATGCCTGCAAATGTTGTCAAAAAAATTCTAAAAAATACCAATCCTAATGACAGAAAACTTATAAATCAATTCTTAAATTATCCTGATAATTCTGCCGGCAGTATAATGACAACAGAATATATAGATTTAAAAAAGGATATGAAAGTTTCTGATGCAATAAAAAAGATAAGGCGAACTGTTGAGGATAGTGAAAATATATATACTTGTTATGTAACAAGTAAGAGCAGAAAACTTGAGGGTATAATTTTTCTAAAAGACTTAATCACAAGTCCTGATGACACTATAATAGAAGATATAATGGATAGAAACTTCGTAAGTGTTACAACAGGAGATGACCAAGAAAAAGTAGCTGATTTAATGAGAAAACATGACCTTATAATACTTCCTGTTGTAGATGTTGAAAATAGACTACTTGGAATAATAACCATAGATGATGTAATGGACGTTATGGATAAAGAGGCAACAGAGGACTTTCATAAAATGGCAGGTATTGCACCTGTTGAAGAGTCTTATCTTAAAACAAGTGCATTTACAATGGCAAAGCAAAGAATTATGTGGCTTGTAGTTCTTATGGTTTCAGCAACATTTACAGGTCGAATTATTAAAAGTTATCAAGATGTACTACAATCAGTTGTTATACTTGCTGCATTTATCCCTATGCTTATGGATACAGGTGGAAATGCAGGAGCTCAATCATCTACGATAGTAGTTCGTGCTTTGGCACTTGGAGAAATCTCTACTAAAGATGCATTTAAAGTATTAAAAAAAGAATTTTTCATTTCAGTTATAGTATCAATAGTATTAGCAGCAATTAACTTTGTAAGACTAATTGCCTTAACAAAAGTTGATTTAAATATTGCTTTAACTGTTTCCATAACTCTAGTATTTGTAGTTATACTTTCTAAGATAATAGGTACTTCTCTACCTATTGTTGCCAAAACATTTAAATTAGACCCTGCTATCATGGCAGGCCCACTTATAACCACTATATTAGATGCAATAACACTAAGCATTTACTTTTATTTTGCAACCTTATTCTTGGGAAATGTTTTGAAATAGGATTATTAAAGGAGGGAACAGATGAAAGACATTATAAAAGCTTTGATAGAAGAAAAGAAATATCTTGAGATAAGAAAACAGTTTAATGAATTAAATATTGTAGAAATCTCTGAAATAATAAATCAATTTGAAATACCTGAAACAGTAATAATGTTATTTAGGCTTTTAAAAAAGGATACTGCATTTGAAGTATTTCCTTACTTAGATTCTGAACATCAAGAAATGATTATAAATGCCTCAACAGATATTGAAACAAAAAATATATTTGATGAACTTTATTTTGATGATATTGTAGATATTATAGAAGAAATGCCTGCTGATTTAGTAAAGAAGATACTTAAAAATACAAATCCAAAAGACAGACATCTTATAAATCAATTACTTAAATATCCTGAAAATTCTGCCGGCAGCATTATGACTATTGAGTATGTAGAATTAAAAAAGAATATGAAAGTAGCTGACGCTATCGACCTAATCAGAAATACGGGCAAAGATAAGGAAAATGTATATACATCATTTATAACTGATAAAAATGAAAAACTAGAGGGTGTTGTTTATCTTAGAGATTTAATGGCAAAAAATGATGACACATTGCTAGAAGATATAATGAATACAAACTTCTTAAGTGTTCATACTAATGATGACCAAGAAGAAGTTGCTGATATATTTAAAAAATATGATTTAATTGTACTACCTGTTACAGACCATGAAAATAGATTAGTTGGAATAATAACGGCTGATGACGTAGTGCATGTAGTTGAACAGGAAGTTACCGAGGACTTTCATAAAATGGCAGGTATTGCAGACACCGACCCTGAGGAAAATTATTTAAAAACAGGAATCTTTACTATGGCAAGGCAAAGAATAGGTTGGCTTGCAATTCTTATGATTTCTGATACTATTTCAGGAAATATAATTCAAGGTTATGAAAGTGTACTAGCTCATTCCATAATACTTACTGCTTTTGTTCCAATGCTTATGTCCACAGGTGGAAATGTAGGCTCACAGTCCTCAACAGTTGTAATCCGTGCATTGGCACTTGGGGAGATTTCTCCTAAGGATACTTTCAAGGTTTTAAGAAAAGAGTTTTCTATTTCAATAATGGTTTCGGTGGTACTTGCAATTTTAAACTTTATAAGGTTAATAACTTTAGAAAAAACAGATACTGTAATTGCTCTTACTGTTTCATTAACTCTTGTATTCACAGTTATTGTTTCAAAATTTGTCGGTGCATTACTTCCTATATTAGCAAAGCTTATAAAAGTCGATCCGGCAGTTATGGCAACGCCACTTATAACAACAATATCAGACGCAGTTACACTTATAATTTATTTTAATTTTGCGACTATGCTTTTACATATCTAAAAAAGGGCTAATGTGGGATTTCCTCGCCATCGGCGAGGAAATCCCACATCAAATGTAGAAATAATCTCTTACTACGATAATTCCCTAAATATAGAAATAACGCCTAGAAATCTATTATAACACTTTCTTTATCTCACTAAGTAGCTCCTCATAACTATCCACTACTTTTAAATCCGGATTTTCTTTTCTTGTTAGCTCAGACGGCTTAAATAAAAAGCCTGCCTTGCTTGCTCTTATCATACCTATGTCATTGAAACTATCTCCTACAGCTATTGTATCATAGCCAATACTATGAAATGCCTTGACAGTTGTATACTTTGAATTACTAACTCTCATCTTATAATCAACAACCTTTTTATTCTCTATTATCAATTTATTACATAAAACAACAGGCATACCAAGCTTTTTCATTATAGGCTTTGAAAACTCCTCAAAGGTATCACTTAAAATCATAGTTTGGCTTAAATCTCTTAACTCATCGAGAAACTCTTTCGCTCCCTCAAATGGGTCAATTTTTTCTATTGTGTTGCAAATTTCATCAATTCCATATCCATGTTTTTCGAGAGTATTAATCCTTAATTTCATGAGTTTATCATAATCAGGTTCATCTTTTGTAGTAAGACTTAATTCCTTTATATTCTTTTCCTTTGAAAACTCAATCCAAATTTCAGGTACTAAAACCCCCTCCAAATCAAGACAAACTAAATTCATTTTACCCCCTATAAAGTAAGGACTTTGCAAGTTCCTCACTCTCTTTTTTGCTTTTTAACATTTCAACTAATTTTAATGCAAAATCTATTGCAAACCCTGCACTTCTTGAAGTAATTATATTTTTATCAACTGCTACTTTTTCCTCTATGTAATTTACATTTTTAAATTCTTCTTTAACGCTTGGGTGAGAAGTAATTGTTTTTCCCTCAAGTATTCCTGCTCTTTCAAGTGCTATTGGTGCTGCACAAATCGCCGCAACTATATCTCCTCTTTCATACAACGTTTTAATAACTTTTATTACATTTACATCATCTCTAAGGGTTGTTGAATTTGGTATTCCCCCCGGAAGTATAACTGCCTTACAATCATCTAGTTTTAAATCTGATATTTTTAAATCAGTTTTTACTTCAATACCATGTGAACCTGTTACAAAATCAGTGTTTTTAACATTTACCATTTTAATATCTAATTCTACTCTTCTTAAATAATCAACAACTGTAAGTGCCTCAACTTCCTCAAATCCGTCTGCTATTAAAATTGCTATCATGATTTTCTCCTTTCATAACTTTATACAAAACTTCTTTTATGTATGTTGCGAAATAATTATCTCTAGGTATCTTGTCCCCCTACGGGGGACAAGATACCTAATAAAAAATCTTTAAATAGTAAATATTCATTATTTATAAAACAACTTATCTTACCACAAATGTTTCTTATACTTTACTGAATCTTTTTCAGTTATTTCTCTAATTACTCTAC
>CALALP010000057.1 GCA_937925515.1 uncultured Lachnoanaerobaculum sp.
ATTTTCGTTTATAGGGGGTTTTCCTCGCCGTCGGCGAGGAAAACCCCCTAATTAATAGCCCTTTTGCAACAGCCCCATAGACATATATTGTAACAATTTTTTAAAGCAGTTAATTAAAGTTAATAGTTATTTTATAGTTGTTTGTGGTTATTAATGTTATTTAATTACTTACGATTTATTGCATTTTCATAGTTCTTAGCAACTTGATTCCAGTCAACTACATCAAAGAATGCAGAAACATAACTTGCTCTTAGGTTCTTATATTTAAGATAATAAGCATGCTCCCAAACATCTATACCAAATATAGGATAATACTCGCCCTCTGTTTCAAGTATAGGATTATCTTGGTTAGGAGAAGAAGAAACCTTTAAGTTACCGTTCTTATCTGAGCTAAGCCATGCCCAACCTGAACCAAATTGACCTACTGCAAGCTTTGAAATCTCTTCTTTAAAAGCGTCAAATGAACCAAATGTTGAGCTAATCTTTTGGGCAAGTTTTCCCTCGGGCTCTTTGCCGCCGTTTGGAGAGAGATGTCCAAAGTATAAGTTATGGTTGTAGAAACCACCACCATTATTTCTAATTCCACCACCTTGAGGCTTATCTGCTAAATCTTTTTTCCAACTTGCAAGAACTTCCTCAACTGACTTATCAGAAACCTTAGCTGCCTCTGCTAAATCATTGAAATTTTTTGTATAAGCTGCATGATGCTTTGAATAATGTGTTTCCATAGTAGTAGAATCAATACTTTTTTCTAATGAATCAAATGAATAAGGTAATTTAATTTGTTCGTACACTTTATTTCCTCCATTGTTTATAGTTTAGTGTAGCTAAAGTTTATCATTATTTGGTAAAATGTCAAGAAGATAAAAAGTTTGTTATAAAATTATTCAATAATAATGTACTAAAAATAAGTTTTAAACAATACTTTTATTATAAGTTATTTGCTAAAATTATTTTAGTTAGTTTTAAATACTTAGTAATATTTACATTATGAAGTATCTATAATCTAACTATAAATAACAAAATGTAGAAAATTGTGCAAAATAAAATATTGCACAATTATTTATTAAGCTATAAAATTAAAGGGATTTAAATAAGTAGATAGGAGGAGTTATGACATTAAATTTAGAACAAGTAATAAACTTAAAAAAGGAATTAAATGATAGATTCAATGTAGTATTACATTTTCATGATGCTTGTGGCAAGCAGTCATTTTCATTTGATGACATTCCTGACAATAAAGTAATTGAGTTTTTGGAAAATTATTTTATGAGAATGAAGTCAAAGGCTATTTTTGATAGAGATAATAGGCATTTCACATTATAATAAAAAAAACGTCCTTACAAAAGTAAAGACGGTTAGCGTGCGTGAGAAGATTCGAACTCCCGACACCTTGGTCCGTAGCCAAGTGCTCTATCCAGCTGAGCTACACACACATCAAATTGCTTGTTAATTATACTCTTAGAGGATTATATTGTCAAGGCTATGTAGTAAACTTTTTTATAATAGAAGAAACAATGAAAATATCATCATTATTATATAAGGATATAACATTTAGATGATATAATAGCATAGACTCTGAATTTATAGTAAAAAACAATATTTAGTAAGGAGGAAAAAATGCATAGAATTAGTTTGTTAGTTTTAATCTTAACATTATGTACTGTATCTTGTAGTAATTTTTCTGATAGTAAGAGTTCTGAAACAAGTAAAATAGAAACAAGTAAGGTAGAGCCAAGTAAAGAAACAGTAAGTTTTAAGTATCCAAAGATAGATAAAAAGGATTATCCCATTGTAGACGGTTCAACTGCGACACTTCCTCTTTCAAGAGCCATTTATATGCTTACCACCGGAGCGAGTTTAGAGGAGGCTGAATCTAATATAGTTCATAACAAAACAACTCAGTCATATTTTAATCTTATGAATAAGGAAAATGATATTATTTTGGCTTATTCTCCGTCAGATGAAATGATGAAAGCCATAGAAGAAACCAATGAAAAGGGAAGTGGAGAATTTGAGGGGGAAACATTAACACCTATAAAAATAGCACCAATAGGCAGAGATGCTTTGGTGTTTTTAGCCAATAAGTCAAATAAAGTAAATAATCTTTCAAGTAAGGAAATAGTTGATATTTATAGTGGAAAAATCACTAATTGGAAAGAACTTGGAGGAGATGATATAGAAATAAAAGCATTTCAACGCCCACAAAATTCAGGAAGTCAGAATTTGGTAGAAAAGCTTGTTATGAAAGATACTAAAATGGCACAACCTGTTGCAGAGGCAGTAAAAGGGGATATGGGCGAACTTATAGAGGGAGTTGCCAGTTATGATAATACAGCTAATGCCTTGGGATATTCAGTGTATTATTATGCTAGAAATATGAAAAATGACCCTAAGCTTAAATTTATGCAGGTAGATGACATTAAACCAAATTCAGATACTATAAGAAGTAAAGAATATCCATATATCAATGATTTTTATGTAGCAATTAGGGCTGATGAAAAAGAAGATAGTAATGCTTATAAACTTTTTGAGTGGCTTACTTCAGACAATGGACAAACTGTAATAAATAAACTTGGTTATACAGGCATTAAAGATTCTGATGTTAAAATGTCAAAAGATGATGAAAAAAGATTTATAGCTAAAGAAGATAAAGAGGCAAATGTATCAAAGGGGGTGTTTGATTCTGATTTTTTACTTGCACTTTCAGGCAGCGAGTATGAGGGAAAATCAGGAGTTTTATTTTTAAATAATAAACTTGAGAAAGAAAAATTTGTAGCAGACTTAAATATTCAAGAGCCTAAGCTTGTAAAGAAAGATTCAAACATACTATTATCTAAGGTAGATAAAGAAGGGGACATAGGAGATAATATAATAGAGGTTATATATTCATTAAAAGAGAATAAAGTAGTAGAAGATAAAAATAAATATTATTATAATAATGATATGGTTACATTACATTGGGTTCATGAATATAATTATGAAGATAAACATTACTTTGATTTTGAATTATATGATGATGACTATAATAGCATTTTTGTAGATGAAAAAGTTTATACAGCATTTTGTGCTAAAAATTATATATGGACTTTTAAACAATTAGATAATAAAAACATTGCAAATATCTATACAACTAAAGGAGAGTTATTTAAGAGTCTTGATATTACAAATCTTGCAGATAAAATATTCATAAAATCAAACTATTCGTTTTATAATACAAAGGTTATTTTTTCGAGAGAAATGGAAGAAGAAAAAACAAGAGAATTTGTGTTTAGTGAGGACGGAGAATTTTTGCTTGATACAATGTTAGTTTTTCCTAAGATAAATGAAACCTCAATGAAACTTATAGGAGAGGGTGTGGAAGATGTGAGGATAGCTGATATTGGATATTATTACACTGCTGAAAAAATGTTAGGTTTAATAGGTTCAAATGAAAGATATTATCTTTATAGTCTTGAAACGGGGGAAGTTATAGATATAACAAATGTAGATGAATGGTTACGTTATCAAGAATATGAAGATATGAGATATATTTTCTTTCCGTCTTTTGACGGCAAATGTAAGATTTATAATTTTGATAATAATGAGTTGGTTCGTTCTTTCGATAGAGAAGAATACAATACTAAATATAATGGATATCCTATAAGTTGCAAAATAAATGGGAATAAAATTCATATAGCTGATTTATATAGAGAAAAAGAGTTTGATGTAGAAGTAGATAAACCTGATAGAATAATAGATGAAACTACTTATGCAGAATATATTGTAGACGGAATTTATCTAATTACTAACACGGTAGGAGATTTTAATATTTTAGCTAGAGAAAATGAAAAAATAGCAGAGGGAAATATATTTAGTATAAATAATGAAGAAAATTTATATTATTATAGGATTGAAATAGAAAATTTAAGAGTTTCAACCTATGATTTTGATTCTAAAAAGTATACAACCCTTGTTTTCAAGGACGGAAAGTATCTCTATTGCTATGAGGGAGAGGGGAATTTAGTTTATGCAGATGAAAATTTTTGTATTGCAAAGACAGATAATCATATAAATTTCTATGATAAAGACCTTAAGTTACTAAAGCAAATAGATGCTATAAATGTAAATGCAGATTAAATAAAATTTAATAAAGGAGATTAGATATGAGAAAGGTGCATTTAATCGGCGTTTTTTGTATAATGTTTTCGATATTTAATTTAGTTGCTTGTAGTAATAATATTTTTGCAGATAATGAAAGTAGTAAAGGTAGGCTTGATTTTAAGCCTGAATATGTTGATTTAATAAAAAATTATACTTATGGTGTATATGATGAAGAAAATGCTATTTTTAAAGACATAGAAATTAATGATTCAAAATATCATATAGGGCATGAAGTCGAAAAATCAAAACTAATAGATAGGGGAGATTATTATGAACTTACTAATTGTGAAGTAAGAGGTGATCCTCATTTTGATAAAAATTTAGGTAAGGATAAAAATATTGGAGATTGGATTGAAATAAACGGAGATAACTACCAAGTTAAGGAAATATGGAAAAATGAAAATCAAGAAATTACAAGTATTCGTCTAGCACCAAACGGCTCTCCTTATGAAACAGATGAAGTTGATATTTCAAATGGAGAAGATTATTCGCTTATAATAGGAGAAGATGCTGCAATTTACTATCAAAAGGACTTGTATAAGGGAAGTTTATATTTTTCAAAAGATGCGATAGTGGAGTATTTCCCAAAGAATGAAAAATATACAGGTTCTTATAGAAAAGCAACTACTTTTGAAGACTATATAAGAATGAGAAGTGATAATGACTATACTATGCGTGGAGTATATAGACTTTTTTATGGTGGTATCAATATGGACGAGAATGGTCTTATAAATGTCTATAAAGCTTATTGGATTCCGTAGATTTAAGTTGAGGATTATGAGATAGGAGGACTTTAAAATGAGTGAGAAAGAATTATTAATAGAAAATTTAGAGGAACTAGAAGATGATTTGTATTGTGAGGGTTTGCTAAGAGGATATTTAGATTCAGATGATACTGAAGAAAGTATAAGTTTAGAGGACTATGCTAAACAAAATGGAATAGTGATATAAGAATTTATAGTTATATAATATGTATAAATGTAGTATAATAAAAAAGTATTTTAATTTTTAAAGGAGAATGATTATGGAACAAAATGTAGTAGTAGCAATAACAGCTAAAACAATGGGAAATGGAGATGAAGAGCTTGGTAAGATACTCCTTAAGGGATTTATACATGCACTTACAATGCAGGAAGTACTTCCTAAAACAATAGTATTTTATAATGACGGAGTATTTGTAACCACAGAGGGTTCAGAGTCTTTGGAAGATTTAAGTTACTTAGAAGAAAAGGGAGTGGAACTTCTTATCTGCACTACCTGTCTTGAATATCATAAACTTACTGAAAAGATTGCAGTAGGAAAGGCAAGCAATGGACTTATAATAGCTGAAAAACTTATGAAAGCCTCACATGTTGTAAAACCATAAGTCAGTTTTGAATTTAATATTGGAAATGTAGGAATACAAAAAAATAAGGCTGAGGAAAATGTCCCCAGCCTTAAACATTTACAATTATTTATCTTTTTTAAATCTTGCAAAAAAACCTTTTTTAGCAGGAGGAGTTAAAAGACCACCTCTTGCACTCTTAACTTCTGTAATATAAATACCACTTACAACTACCTTTGCCTCTGTCTTTATAGGCAGAACTGAAAATGCTTTTTCCTCAGCTACTAAAGTCATAATCTTAGTTCCTACTTTAGCCTTTACTATCGGAAGCTTTGAACGTCTTAAATACCAAGGAGTTTGGTCATAGACTATCTTAGGAAGTCCTGATTCTTTTATTCTAAGTCTTTTCTTATCAATTATCAACATTGAAACCGTCTGCTTTGCAGCCTCTATAGCCTCTTTTTGCTCAATTTGCTTTGCCTCTAGTTTTCTGCCAAAAAAGTAAAGTGCAACTAAAGCTCCTATGGCAACCACTAAAAGAACAATAAGGATTGTCCAAAACACATTCATTTATAAACCTCCGAAATCTATTGTAAATTTTTACTGAAAATGATATCATTTTCTGCCTATTAGCTAGTCTTAGTAGTCAACAAGCTACAAAATTATAACAGAAAAAAGATAAAAAATCAAGTTATTTTATATTGACGGAACAACATCACTATGATAAAATGAAAGTTGCACTATTATGGGATTATATTATTATATATAATACTGTTTGTATATAGTATAGCTCGAAGTAAAGAGTTTGACAAGACAAAAATATTATTTTCTTAAAAAAATTATAATATCTATTAGCTTGGGTACTAGGTTATTATATTAGTTAAAAGGAATATAGGTCTTGTTTTAATTTTACGACAGAGTAGTCAAAAGTGTAAATAATAGATAGGGGTGAATACATCAATGGAAAAAATCAAAATGCATGAAGTTAAATCTGGCAAAAGCTTTAGAATGAGTTTTTCAAAGCAAAAAGAAACTATTGAAATGCCTAATCTAATTGAAATCCAAAAAAAATCTTATCAATGGTTTTTAGATGAGGGGTTAGATGAGGTATTTAGAGATATTTTCCCAATAAAGGATCGTCCAGAGAAAATTAGCCTTGAGTATGTGGGCTATAAACTTTATAAAGATGATATTAAGTATACCATAGAGGAATGTAAGGATAGGGATGCAACTTATGCAGCACCATTGAAAGTAAAGATTAGACTTTGTGGAGATGAGATAGCTGATATTAATGAAACTGAAGTCTACATGGGTGATTTACCACTGATGACAGATACAGGTTCATTTGTTATTAATGGTGCAGAGCGTGTTATAGTAAGTCAGTTGGTGCGTTCACCGGGAATATATTTTACTATTGACCATGATAAGATTGGTAAGGAATGTTTTTCTTGTCAGGTTATACCTATAAGAGGAGCTTGGCTAGAATATGAAACAGACTCAAACGATGTATTTTATGTAAGAGTTGACAGAACAAGAAAAGTACCTGTTACAGTACTTATAAGAGCATTGGGAGTTAGTACTAAGGAACAAATTATAGAACTTTTTGGAGAAGAACCAAAACTTATAGCAAGTTTTCTAAAAGATGCCTCTGAAAATCATGCAGACGGTTTGCTTGAATTATTTAAAAAGATTAGACCGGGAGAGCCTCTTTCAGTAGAAAGTGCTGAGAGTCTACTTCATTCAATGTTCTTTGATCCAAAAAGATATGACCTTGCCAAAGTTGGAAGATATAAGTTTAATAAAAAATTACATTTTAAAAATAGAATTACAAATCAAATACTTGCAGAAGATGTTGTAGATTTCTCTACCGGAGAGGTAGTTGCAGAGGCAGGAACTACTGTTGATGAAGAACTTGCAACAACTATTCAAAATCTTGCTGTTGATTATGTTTGGATTGAGTCTAAAAGACCTGAGGCCGAGGGTAGAAAAGTAAAGGTACTTTCAAATAAAATGGTTGACATAAAAAATTATGTTGACATTGAAAATCCGGCAGAACTTGGCATAACAGAGCTTGTTTATTATCCTGAACTTATTAAGATAATTGAGAGCGTAGGAGATAATAAAGAAGAACTTTATTCAAAAATTAAAAAGAGTATTCCACTACTTATTCCAAAGCATATTACAAAAGAAGATATATTTGCATCTATTAACTACAATATGCATATAGAAGAAAAGATTGGTACAAGTGATGACATTGACCACCTTGGAAATAGACGTATTCGTGCAGTGGGAGAACTCTTACAAAATCAGTATCGTATAGGTCTTTCAAGAATGGAAAGAGTCGTAAAAGAAAGAATGGCTACTCTCGATTACAGCACTGTAAATCAACAAAATTCACTTATTAACATTAAACCTGTTACTGCCGCTATAAAAGAATTCTTTGGTAGTTCACAGCTTTCACAGTTTATGGATCAAAATAATCCACTTTCAGAACTTACTCACAAGAGAAGACTTTCAGCATTAGGTCCGGGAGGACTTTCAAGAGATAGAGCAGGATTTGAAGTTAGAGATGTTCATTACACACATTATGGTCGTATGTGTCCTATTGAAACACCTGAAGGTCCAAACATTGGGCTTATAAATTCACTTGCAAGTTTTGCAAGAGTAAATGACTATGGTTTCATTGAAACACCTTATAGAAAAGTTGATAAGTCAATAGATCCTCTAAATCCTATTGTAAGTGATGTAGTAGAATACATGACTGCTGATGAAGAAGATAAATATGTAGTTGCACAAGCTAATGAACCACTTGATGTAGAGGGACATTTTATAAATAATAATGTTTCAGGACGTTACAAAGATGAAACCTCAGAGTTCCAAAAGAGAAATATAGACTATATGGACGTTTCTCCTAGAATGGTATTCTCTGTCGCTACAAGTATGATTCCTTTCCTTGAAAATGATGATGCAAACAGAGCTCTTATGGGTTCAAACATGCAGCGTCAGGCAGTGCCTCTTATGATTACCGAAACAGCAGTAGTAGGTACAGGAATGGAGGGAAAAGTTGCACTTGACTCAGGTGTTTGCGTAGTTGCAAAACATTCAGGAACAGTTATATATTGTGCCTCAGATGAGATTGTTATTAAAAGAGCAGATACAGGAGAAAGAGATAAATATAGATTAATTAAGTTTTCAAGATCAAATCAGTCAAACTCTTATAATCAAAAGCCTATTGTATCAATGGGAGATGAAGTAAAGGCAGGAGATATAATTGCCGACGGACCTTCAACAGATAAGGGAGAGATAGCACTTGGAAAGAATCCTCTAATCGGTTTTATGACTTGGGAGGGCTATAACTATGAGGACGCTGTACTTTTAAGCGAAAGACTCGTGGCAGATGACGTTTACACCTCTATTCATATAGAAGAATACGAATGTGCTGCAAGGGATACCAAGCTTGGAGCAGAAGAGATAACTAGAGATGTTCCGGGAGTCGGAGAAGAGGCACTTAAAGACTTAGATGAAAATGGAATAATAAGAATAGGTGCTGAAGTTCGTGCAGGCGATATACTTGTAGGAAAGGTAACTCCTAAGGGAGAAACTGAAATGACTGCTGAGGAAAGACTTCTTAGAGCGATATTTGGAGAAAAGGCTAGAGAAGTAAGAGATACTTCACTTAAGTTGCCGCATGGTGCTTATGGAGTAGTTGTAGATACAAAAATGTTTACAAGGGAAAATAAGGACGAACTTCCTCCGGGAGTTATTGCAAATGTGAGAATATACATTGCCCAAAAGAGAAAGATTTCAGTAGGAGATAAAATGGCAGGTCGTCATGGAAATAAGGGTGTAGTTTCAAGAGTTCTACCTGTTGAGGATATGCCTTTCTTACCTAATGGTCGTCCACTTGATATAGTTTTAAACCCACTTGGTGTGCCTTCTCGTATGAATATCGGTCAGGTGCTTGAAATACATCTTTCACTTGCAGCAGAGGCACTTGGATTTAATGTTGCCACACCTGTATTTGACGGAGCAAGTGAAAATGACATTATGGATCTTTTGGAACTTGCAAATGACTATGTAAATACTGAATGGGAAGATTTCGCAAAGAAATATGAAGATAAACTTGAAAAAGAAGTATTTGAGTATCTAGGAAGTCATCTTGAAAATAGAGAACTTTGGAAAGGAGTTCCTATAAGTAGGGACGGAAAAGTTTGGCTTAGGGACGGAAGAACAGGCGAGTACTTTGATAGCCCTGTTACAGTAGGACACATGCATTATCTAAAACTTCATCACTTGGTAGATGATAAGATACATGCAAGGTCTACAGGACCTTACTCACTCGTTACACAACAACCTCTTGGAGGTAAGGCACAGTTTGGTGGTCAGAGATTTGGAGAAATGGAAGTTTGGGCTTTGGAGGCTTATGGAGCGTCATATACATTACAAGAAATCCTTACAGTAAAATCAGATGATGTTGTAGGACGTGTAAAGACTTATGAGGCTATTATAAAGGGTGGAAATATTCCTGAGGCAGGAACTCCAGAATCCTTTAAAGTTTTATTAAAGGAATTACAATCTCTTGGACTTGACGTAAAGGTGCTTGGTGAGGACGGAAAAGAAGTTGAACTTAAAGAAAATATTGACAATGGAGATGTAAGCTTTAGGTCAATCCTTGAGGGAGATACCAAGTATAAAGATGAGAATAAATTTGAACAGGCAGGTTTTAGCACAAAAGAGTTTGTTGACGGCGAGCTAAGGGACGTAGAAGATTCTGATGATGATTTAGATGATGAAGATTTGGATATGGAAGATTTAGATGATGAGTATTCTGATGATATAGAAGATTCATATGAGTAATAAAGTTAGCAGTGTATAGGTCAAATGGAAGGAGTATTTATGTCTGAAAATAATGAAACATATCAACCGATAGTATTTGATGCAATAAAGATAGGCCTTGCATCTCCGGAAAAGATAGAGGAGTGGTCAAGAGGAGAAGTAAAAAAACCTGAAACAATCAACTATCGTACATTAAAGCCTGAAAAAGAGGGGCTATTTTGTGAGAAGATATTTGGACCTAGTAAGGATTGGGAATGTCATTGTGGAAAATACAAAAAGATTCGCTATAAAGGGGTTATATGTGATAGATGTGGGGTTGAAGTTACAAAGGCAAGTGTAAGAAGAGAGCGTATGGGACACATTGCACTTGCCGCACCTGTTTCACATATTTGGTATTTTAAGGGAATTCCGTCAAGAATGGGACTTATACTTGATATTTCTCCTAGAATGCTTGAAAAGGTATTGTACTTTGCCTCATACATTGTGCTTGATCCTAAAGACACAGGGCTTGAGTATAAGCAGATTCTTACTGAAAAAGAGTACAGAGAGGCTATTGAAGTACATGGCTATGGAAACTTTAGAGTTGGTATAGGTGCAGAGGCAATACAGGAGGCATTAGCAAATATTGACTTAGAGAAAGACTCTGTTGAATTAAAAGAACAGTTAGTAGGCGCCTCAGGTCAAAAGAGAGCTAAGATTATAAAAAGACTTGAAGTAGTAGAGGCATTTAGAAATTCAGGAAATAAGCCTGAATGGATGATACTTAAAAATATTCCTGTAATTCCACCTGACATTCGTCCTATGGTTCAACTTGACGGTGGAAGATTTGCAACAAGTGATTTAAATGATTTATATAGAAGAATTATAAATAGAAATAATCGTCTTGAAAGACTTTTGGAACTTGGAGCACCTGACATTATCATAAGAAATGAAAAAAGAATGTTACAAGAGGCAGTAGATGCCCTTATAGATAACGGTAGAAGAGGTAGGCCTGTTACAGGCCCAGGAAATAGGCCTCTAAAATCTTTGTCCGATATGTTAAAGGGAAAACAAGGAAGATTTCGTCAGAACCTTTTAGGAAAGAGAGTTGACTACTCAGGACGTTCAGTTATAGTTGTAGGTCCTGAACTTAAGATTTATCAATGTGGACTTCCTAAAGAAATGGCTATTGAGCTATTTAAGCCATTTGTAATGAGGGAACTTGATTTAAAGAGCAGTGCAAATAACATTAAAGCAGCTAAAAAGGCAGTAGAAAAGCTAGAGCCTAAGGTTTGGGACGTGCTTGAAGAAGTAATAAAAGAGCATCCTGTTATGCTTAATAGAGCCCCTACATTGCATAGGCTTGGGATACAGGCATTTGAACCGATACTTGTAGAGGGTAAAGCTATTAAACTACACCCACTTGTTTGTACAGCATTTAATGCTGACTTTGACGGAGATCAAATGGCAGTGCATCTTCCACTTTCAGTTGAGGCACAGGCAGAATGTAGATTCTTATTGCTTTCTCCTAACAATTTATTAAAACCGTCTGACGGCGGGCCGGTGGCAGTTCCGTCTCAAGATATGGTTTTAGGAATTTACTATCTTACTCAGGATAGAGCAGGAGCTAAGGGCGAGGGCAAGTTCTTTAAAGATGTCAATGAGGCTATTATGGCTTATGACAACAAGGATATCACTCTTCATTCAAAGGTTAAAGTAAGAGTAACTAAGACAATGCCTGACGGAAGAGTTGTTACAGGAAATATAGAATCAACAGTAGGACGTATTTTATTTAATGAAATTATTCCACAAGACCTTGGCTTTGTAGACAGAAGTATAGCCGGAAATGAAGTTAAACTTGAAGTTGATTTCTTAGTTAAGAAAAAACAATGTAAGCAGATTCTTGAAAAGGTTATAAATATTCATGGTCTTTCAAAGACTGCTGAAGTTTTAGATGATATAAAGAGCATTGGTTATAAGTTTTCAACTATTGCCTCAATGACTGTTTCAGTATCTGATATGACAGTGCCGGAGAGTAAGAAAAGACTTATAGAAGAGGCACAAAAAAAGGTTGACCAGATTTCAAAGAATTATAGACGTGGACTTATAACAGACTTAGAGCGTTATAATGAAGTTATTGCTACTTGGAAAGCTACTGATGAAATGCTTACACATGCACTTTTGACAGGTCTTGACCCATATAATAATATATTTATGATGGCAGATTCAGGTGCGAGAGGTTCTGATAAGCAGATTAAGCAGCTTGCAGGTATGCGTGGACTTATGGCAGATACAACAGGACATACAATAGAACTTCCTATAAAATCAAACTTTAGAGAGGGACTTGATGTTTTGGAGTATTTCATTTCAGCACATGGTGCCAGAAAAGGACTTTCAGATACAGCACTTCGTACAGCAGACTCAGGATATCTTACAAGACGTCTTGTAGATGTATCACAAGATATTATTGTAAGGGAAACTGATTGTTGTGAGGGGGGAGAAATTCCTTATATGGAAATCAGAGCCTTTACAGATGATAAGGAAGTTATTGAAAGCTTACAAGAAAGAATTACAGGCAGATATATTGCAGAAACTATAATTGACCCTGAAACTAAGGAAGTTGTAGTAAATGCAAATACTATGGTAACTCCTAAGAGAGCAGGTGCAGTTATGAAAGCACTTGAAAAGCAAAATAGAGAAACTGTAAAAATCAGAACAATTCTTTCTTGCAAGTGTCATACAGGTGTTTGTGCAAAATGTTATGGTGCAAACATGGCAACAGGTCAGGCAGTTCAGGTAGGAGAGGCAGTTGGTATTATAGCAGCTCAGTCTATCGGAGAGCCGGGAACTCAGCTTACTATGCGTACTTTCCATACAGGAGGAGTTGCAGGAGGAGATATTACCCAAGGTCTTCCAAGAGTCGAGGAGCTTTTTGAGGCTCGTAAACCTAAAGGTCTTGCAATAATTTCTGAATTTGGTGGTATTGTTGAAGTTAAGGATACTAAGAAAAAGAGAGAGATTGTTGTAACTAATTCTGAAAGTGGAGAGTCAAAGACTTATCTTGTTCCTTATGGCTCAAGAATCAAGGACTTAAATGGTAAGGAAATAGAGGCAGGAGATGAACTTACAGAGGGAAGTGTAAATCCTCATGATATTCTTAAGATAAAGGGTGTGCGTGCAGTACAAGACTATATGATAAGAGAAGTTCAAAGAGTTTATCGTTTGCAAGGTGTTGAAATCAATGACAAGCATATCGAGGTTATAGTAAGGCAAATGCTTAGAAAAATAAAGATTGAGGAAAGTGGAGATTCTCCTGTACTTCCAGGAGTTTCAATGAATGTTCTCGAGTACAATGATATGAATTCTAAGCTTGTAGATGAGGGCAAAGAGCCTGCAAAGGGTAGACAGATTATGCTTGGAATTACTAAGGCATCACTTGCTACCGATTCATTCCTTTCAGCAGCCTCTTTCCAAGAAACTACAAGAGTTTTAACCGAGGCGGCTATAAATGGTAAGGTGGATCATCTTATAGGTCTTAAGGAAAATGTTCTTATAGGAAAGCTTATTCCTGCCGGAACAGGTATGAAGAGATACAGAAATGTAAAACTTGACTCTGATAAGGTAGTAGAAGAACAGGAAGAGGCAGAAAAGTCAGAAGTAGAAGTTGAGTAATTAATGAGTTAATTGTTATTTTAGGTTTATTGCAAAATAGATTTTAAGCATGAAATTACATATCTTTCTAATTAATATGTGTGGGATTTCCTCGCCGTCGGCGAGGAAATCCCACAAAACTATACAGTTAAAACTGGAGTATATATTGAAACATTTTAAAGAGTATTATCCATTTTATTATAGCTATGAGATTGAAGACTTGAGATATTTTCGCAAAGATAAGGAATATATAGAAGATGAAATTATCCATTTTGTAATTATAGGAATTGACAATATAATAGATGTCTTTACTTCAGAACTTCCTGAGCTAGTTTTATAGCTAAAAAAAAACGTCCCATGTATTTTATTGAATACATGGGGCGTTTTTAGCTTGAAATGCACTATTTAAGCTAGATTGCACACGAAAAAGAACAAGATTGATATTGACTTATCAAAGATTAAACAATATACTTAAATCAAGTTAATAGAACGACTTAAATTTAAATCTCTAAAAACTTCTATTTATATTATTTGTTAGATGGAATTATATTTTAGAAAAATTTAATAAATTTAATAATTTTATTATTGTCGGTTTACCTATGATTTAATAGGTTATATTATAAGCAGTTAATTATAAGGAGGTTAATATGCAAAAGGCATGGGAAGGTTTTCAAGCTGGAAAATGGTGTGAACATGTAGATGTTAGAGATTTTATTCAAAGAAATTATACTCTCTATGAGGGAGATGATGAGTTTTTAGCACCACCTACTGAGGCAACTACAAGACTTTGGGAGCAAGTAATGGTTCTTTCACAAAAGGAAAGAGAGGCCGGTGGAGTTTTGGATATGGATACCAAAATAATATCAACCATAACAAGCCATGGACCAGGTTATCTTAATAAGGATCTTGAGAAGATAGTTGGTTTCCAAACAGATGAACCATTTAAGAGAGCATTACAACCATTTGGTGGAATTAGAATGGCTGAGGCGGCTTGTGAATCTTATGGTTACAAAGTAGCCCCTGAAGTAGTAGAGATATTTACAAAATATAGAAAGACACATAACCAAGGTGTATTTGATGCTTATACAGCAGAAATGAGAGCGGCAAGAAAGTCAGGTATTATAACAGGACTTCCTGATGCTTATGGTAGAGGAAGAATTATCGGAGATTACAGAAGAGTTGCACTTTACGGTGTAAATTACCTTATCAAGGATAAGAAAGAACAACTTGCAAACTCTTTAGAGAGAATGACAGGAGATAATATCCGTCTTCGTGAAGAATTATCAGAACAGATTAGAGCACTTGGAGAACTTATTGAACTTGGAAATATCTATGGCTTTGATATTTCTCGTCCAGCTGAAACAGCACAAGAGGCAATTCAGTGGTTATATCTTGGATACCTTGCAGCTATTAAACAACAAAACGGAGCTGCAATGAGCCTTGGAAGAACTTCAACATTTGTAGACATTTATATTCAAAGAGATATTGAAAGAGGAGTTCTTACAGAAGTTCAAGCACAAGAACTTGTTGACCACTTCATTATGAAGTTAAGACTTGTTAAGTTCGCTAGAACACCTGAGTACAATGAGTTATTCTCAGGAGATCCTACTTGGGTTACAGAATCACTTGCAGGTGTTGGTATTGACGGTAGACCTCTTGTAACAAAGACTTCATTTAGATATTTACATACACTTACAAACCTTGGTACTGCACCTGAGCCTAACCTTACAGTTTTATGGTCATCAAGACTTCCAATGAACTTTAAGAGATTTTGTGCTAAGATGTCAATTCAGACTTCTTCAATTCAGTATGAGAATGATGAGATTATGCGTCCTACACATGGAGATGACTATGCAATAGCTTGTTGCGTATCTTCAATGACAGTAGGTAAGGAAATGCAGTTCTTTGGAGCTAGAGCAAACCTTGCAAAATGCTTACTTTACGCAATCAACGGTGGTGTTGATGAGAAGTCAAAAGTTCAGGTAGGACCTAAGTTTAGACCTGTTGAGGGCGATTATCTTGACTATGATGATGTTATGGAAAAATTCAACACTATGCAAGAGTGGCTTGCAAAGCTTTATGTAAATACACTTAACGTTATTCACTATATGCATGATAAGTATTCTTATGAATCACTTGAAATGGCATTACATGACAGAGATGTTACAAGATTCTTTGCAACAGGTATTGCAGGACTTTCAGTAGTAGCAGACTCACTTAGTGCTATCAAGTATGCTAAAGTTAAAGTTTTAAGAGATGAAAATGGAGTAGTATACGATTACATTATTGAGGGAGATTTCCCTAAGTATGGAAATAATGATGACAGAGTAGACAGAATGGCAGTTGATTTGGTTGAGGGCTTTATGAACAAGATTAAGAAACATCATGTTTACAGACATTCAATCCCTACAATGTCAATACTTACTATAACATCAAATGTTGTTTATGGTAAGAAAACAGGAAATACTCCTGACGGAAGACGTTATGGAGAGCCTTTTGCACCGGGAGCAAACCCTATGCACCAAAGAGATACACATGGAGCATTGGCATCACTTGCCTCAGTTTCTAAGTTACCATTTGGTTCAGCACAAGACGGAATCTCAAATACATTTTCAATTATTCCAGGTGCATTAGGAAAGGATACAAAGGTGTTTACCGGAGAACTTGACCTTGATAAGTTAAGAGAAGAAGTTGAGGAAACAACTAAGTAATATGATTTAGGTAGGCATTTTATAAAACCTCGCCTATGGAAAAGGAGGTATTATGGATAACGGTATCGATATTGATGCTATTGTAGCAATGCTTGATGAACGAATGGATAATGGAGTTGGTCATGTAGATGTTACAGTTAGCAAAGATAATAAAGATATATTAGTAACAAATGAAGTAAGTTGTAAAAATTCTTCATGCTGTGTACCAACACTACACAAAGATATAGATTAATTAAAGGAGGAAAAATCATGGCAACAAATGCACAAATTGACAATTTAGTAAGTATGTTAGACGGATATTCAGAGAATGGAGGTCATCATTTAAATATAAATGTATTTTCAAAGGAAACACTTCTTGATGCACAAGCTCATCCTGAGAAATATCCTCAGCTTACAGTAAGAGTTTCAGGATATGCTGTAAACTTCAATAAGCTTACAAGAGAACAACAAGATGATGTAATTTCAAGAACATTCCATCAAGGTATGTAATATGTTAAAGGGCAATATACATTCCATAGAAACCTTTGGTACAGTTGATGGTCCGGGTGTAAGGTATGTGGTTTTTTTTCAAGGCTGCCCTATGAGATGTTTATATTGTCATAATCCGGATACTTGGGAGGTAGGCATAGGCAAAACTATGTCTGCTGACCAAATCTTGGAAGATTATGAAAAGTATAAGGCATATCTTAAGGGTGGAGGAATTACTTGTACAGGGGGAGAACCTCTCTTACAGATTGATTTTATTATTGAGTTATTTAAGAAAGCTAAAATGCGTGGTATTCACACTTGCGTAGATACTTGTGGAATTACTTTTAATAAAGATAACCCTGCTGTACTTGCAAAGTTTGATGAATTAATAAAATATGCTGATTTATTTTTGCTTGATATAAAGCATATAAACAATGAAGAACATATAAAGCTTACAAGCCAAAAGAATTTAGTGATTTTAGATTTTGCAAAGTATTTGTCAGATAATAATAAAGATGTATGGATTCGTCATGTTGTAGTACCCGGATATACTTATAATGAGAAATATTTAAAAGAACTAGGATATTTTCTTGGTGGACTTAAAAATATGAAAGCACTTGATGTACTTCCTTACCACACTATGGGTGAAACCAAGTATAAGGCATTAGGAATCAAATATCCACTTTCAGGAGTTGATCCTCTTACCACAAGTGAGGCAATGTCGGCCAAGAATTTTATATTTGACGGACTAAGAAAAAGATTCTTAGATGATAAACTTAAGAATGCTTCGGCAAGCTGATACTTAAACATTACAGCTTTCCGAAGTGTTTTACTTTCAGATTTAGTAATAACTTATGAAAAATTAAAAAAAGATAGAGAAAAGTTTGTAATATATTTTTAGGAAAATATTCAAAATAAAATATTGATTATTTTTCTAAAAGGTAGTAATATATAGAATGCTGTGGCATTGATAGCTGTGAAGTGGGAGGTTGCTACTTTCATTTTTAATTTAAAAGATAGAAAGTAGGTTTTCACACTGAGCGAAGGTCATGTTACTAAAACTGGCGACAAGTCACTGTACAATTTACAGAAGTTTCTAAGTGGAAATGATGAGGTGTGTCATTTTTATGACACGCACGGAGATGTGTACAGTCACCGCTTGTCGTACTTATATTTTAGAAAGTGCGAAAAGGAGGCGACTTTTTTTATGGCAAATCAAGTTATGAGAATTACATTAAAAGCTTATGACCACCAGTTAGTAGACAGTTCTGCAAGTAAGATTGTAGAGTCTGTTAAGAAAACAGGTGCTAAGGTTTCAGGACCTGTTCCACTTCCAACTAAAAAGGAAGTAGTTACAATATTAAGAGCTGTACATAAGTATAAAGATTCTCGTGAGCAATTTGAACAAAGAACTCACAAAAGACTTATAGATGTAGTTCCAAGTGAGAAAACATTGGACGCATTACAAAGACTTGAGATTCCTGCTGGTGTTTATGTAGACATAAAAATGAAAAACAAATAACATCAGTTGTAGATTCTAACAAAAAAAGATATATTGGGCGACAGTCCGTCCGGTATGAGCGTTTTACGCTCCGCTGTGGAAAAGGAGGAAAAAATTAATGAAGAAAGCAATACTTGCTACAAAAGTAGGAATGACACAAATCTTCGATGAAAATGGTGTGTTAGTTCCTGTAACTGTTCTTCAAGCAGGACCTTGTGTAGTAGTACAGGTTAAAACTGCTGATAATGACGGTTACGATTCAGTTCAAGTAGCGTATGGACAGATTCGTACCAAGCTTGTAAATAAAGCTAAGGCAGGTCATCTTAACAAAGCAGGAGTTGAGAAAAAGACCGTTAAAAAAGGTAATGGACAAAGAGAAGTATATACAGTAGGAAGATTTATAAGAGAATTTAAGTTTGAAAATACTGCTGATTATTCTGTAAAAGATGAAATCAAAGCTGATATATTTGCAGGTGGCGACAAGGTAGATGCAACAGCAGTATCAAAGGGAAAAGGTTTCCAGGGTGCAATCAAGAGATTAGGTCAGTCAAGAGGACCTATGGCACATGGTTCTAAGTTCCACCGTCATCAAGGTTCAAACGGTTCATCATCAGACCCAAGTCATGTATTTAAAGGCAAGGGAATGCCGGGACACATGGGTTCAAAGAGAGTTACTATACAGAATCTTGAAGTTGTAAGAGTTGACGCAGAAAAAAATCTTATACTTGTAAAGGGTTCAGTGCCTGGACCTAAGAAATCACTTATAACACTTAGAGAGAGTGTTAAAGGTAACTAATAGGAAAGGAGGAACACACAAATGGCTAAAGTATCTGTTTTTGATATAAATGGCAAGGAAGTTGACAGTATTGAATTAAATGATGCCATATTCGGCGTAGAAATAAATGAACATCTTGTACATGCAGCAGTTGTTGCACAACTTGCTAACAAGCGTCAAGGAACACAAAAAGCAAAGACACGTTCTGAAGTAAGTGGTGGAGGCAGAAAGCCTTGGAAACAAAAAGGAACAGGACATGCAAGACAGGGTTCAATCAGAGCTCCTCAATGGAAAGGTGGTGGAGTTGTATTTGCTCCTACACCAAGAGATTACACAATTAAGCTTAATAGAAAAGAAAAAAGACTTGCTCTTAAGAGTGCATTAACAAGTAGAGTAAATGAGGGTAAGTTCATAGTTGTTGATGATTTTAAAATGGAAGAGTACAAAACAAAGAAAATGCAGCAAACTCTTGATAACCTCAAGGTAAAGAAAGCACTTGTAGTTGTATCTGAGGGAGAAAAGTATACAGTAGGCTCTGTTAGAAATATTTACGGAGTTAAATCAGCTTCTCCTAATACTATAAATGTTTATGACATTTTGAAGTATAATACAGTTGTTGTTTCAAAAGCTGCAGTAAGTACAATCGAGGAGGTATATGCATAATGGCAGATATTAGATACTATGACGTAATCCTCAAACCTGTAATTACAGAAAAAAGTATGAGTACAATGGGTGAGAAAAAATATACTTTCTTAGTACACCCTGATTCAAACAAGACCATGATTAAGGAGGCAGTAGAAAAAATGTTTCCTGGTACAAAGGTTGAAAAAGTAAATACAGCTAATAAAGACGGTAAGAATAAACGTCGTGGAATGACAGTCGGTAAGACTTCAAAAACAAAGAAAGCTATTGTTTCACTTACAAAAGATAGTAAAGAAATTGAAATGTTTGAGGGCTTATAAAATTAACAGAGTAAACAAGAAGATATACAACTAGATGTAAAAGTTGTGATAAATAGTAATAAAGGAGAATACAATGGCAATTAAAAAGTATGGTCCATATACACCGTCAAGAAGACATATGACAGGTCTTGATTATTCTGAAATTACTAAAACTAAACCTGAAAAGTCATTAGTAGTTTCATTAAAGAAGAATTCAGGACGTAATAATCAAGGTAAGATTACAGTAAGACATCACGGTGGTGGTTCAAGAAGAAAATATAGAATTATTGATTTTAAGAGAAACTCAAAGGACGGAATACCTGCAAAGGTAGTTTCTATTGAGTATGATCCAAATAGAACAGCTAATATAGCACTTATTTGTTATGCTGACGGAGAGAAAGCTTATATTTTAGCACCTGAGGGACTTAAAGTTGGAATGAAAGTTTTAAGTGGAGTAGGTTCAGAGGCTAAGATAGGAAACTGCTTACCTCTTTCAGAGATACCTGTAGGTACAGATGTTCATAACATAGAGTTATATCCGGGTAAGGGTGGACAGCTTGCACGTTCAGCAGGAAATTCTGCTCAATTTATGGCTAAAGAGGGTAAGTATGCTACACTTCGTTTACCTTCAGGAGAAACTAGAATGGTGCCTGTAAGTTGTCGTGCTACTATTGGTAAAATAGGTAATGCCGAGCATTCACTTGTAAATATCGGTAAAGCAGGTAGAAAACGTAATATGGGTATAAGACCTACTGTTCGTGGTTCTGTTATGAACCCTAATGATCACCCTCATGGTGGTGGTGAGGGAAAAACCGGTATTGGTAGACCGGGTCCTGTAACACCTTGGGGCAAACCTGCACTTGGTTTAAAGACAAGAAATAAGAAGAAACATTCAAATAAGCTTATCGTAAGAAGACGAGACGGTAAGAGTGTTGCTAAGTAAAGGAGGAAATTAGATGTCACGTTCACTTAAAAAAGGCCCTTTTGCAGATGCAAGCCTATTAAAGAAAGTTGACGCTTTAAATGCGGCAAATCAAAAGAGTGTAATTAAAACTTGGTCTCGCCGCTCTACAATCTTCCCTCAGTTTGTAGGACATACATTTGCCGTTCATGATGGAAGAAAACATGTCCCTGTATATGTAACTGAGGATATGGTAGGACATAAGCTTGGTGAGTTTGTTGCAACAAGAACTTACAGAGGTCATAAGTCCGACGATAAGAAAGCTGGTAGATAATAGAAAGGTTTGAAAGGAGGTTTTAAGTATGTCTAAGGGACATAGATCACAAATCAAGAGAGAAAGAAATAAAGTTAAAGATTTAAGACCATCAGCAAAGCTTTCATTTGCAAGAATACCGGTTCAGAAAGCTTGCTTCGTATTAGACGCAATTAGAGGAAAAGACTTAGATTCAGCACTTGCAATCGTAATGTACAATCCTAGATATGCCTCAACTGTTATTGAAAAATTACTTAAGTCAGCTGCGGCAAATGCAGAAAATAACAACCATATGGATATAAGCAAATTATATGTGGCAGAATGTTATGCAAGTAATGGTCCAATAATGAAAAGAGTTAAGCCAAGAGCACAGGGTAGAGCTTATAGAATTGAAAAGAGAATGAGCCATATCACTGTTGTTCTTGATGAAAGATAAGAAAGGGGTATAGAATGGGACAAAAAGTTAATCCACATGGCATGAGAGTCGGTGTTATTAAAAACTGGAGTTCAAGGTGGTATGCAGAGGCTGATTTCGCCGATTTTCTTGTTGAAGATTATAACATTAGAAAATTCTTAAAGAAAAAATTATTTTCTGCCGGAGTTTCAGATATAGAGATTGACCGTACTTCAGATAAAGTGAGAATTATTCTTCACACTGCAAAACCGGGTTTTGTAATTGGAAAACAAGGTGCTGAAATAGAGAAAATTAAGACTGAAGTATCAAAGTTTACAGATAAGAGAGTTTATATTGACATAAAAGAAATTAAAAGACCTGAAAGAGATGCTCAACTTGTTGCAGAATCTATTGCAAAGCAACTTGAGGATCGTGTTACTTTCCGTAGAGCGATGAAGTCAACTATGAGTAAGAGTATGAAAGCAGGAATACTTGGAATTAAGACAAGTTGTTCAGGTCGTCTTGGTGGTGCAGATATGGCTCGTACAGAATTTTATTCAGAGGGAACTATTCCACTTCAAACACTTAGAGCAGATATTGATTATGGTTTTGCAGAGGCAAATACTACTTATGGTAAAGTCGGCGTAAAGGTTTGGATATACAAAGGAGAGGTTCTTCCTACCAAAGCAGAAAACAAGGAAGGGAGCGTGAACTAATATGTTGATGCCTAAGAGAGTAAAACATAGAAAACAATTCCGTGGATCTATGGCAGGCAAAGCACTTAGAGGAAACACTATTTCAAATGGTGAATTTGGATTAGTTTCACTTGATCCATGTTGGATAAAATCAAATCAGATAGAGGCTGCCCGTGTTGCTATGACTCGTCATATCAAGCGTGGCGGTAAAGTTTGGATAAAGATATTCCCTGATAAACCTGTTACCAAGAAACCGGCTGAAACTAGAATGGGTTCTGGTAAAGGTGCAACAGAGTATTGGGTAGCAGTTGTTAAGCCGGGTCGTGTATTATTTGAGATTGCCGGCGTAGCTGAGGACGTTGCTAGAGAGGCACTTCGTCTTGCAATGCACAAGTTGCCATGCAGATGTAAGATTGCGTCAAAAGCTGAATTAGAAGGCGGTGATAACGGTGAAAACTAATAAGTATATAGAAGAATTAAAGGCAAAAACTCTCGAGGAGTTAAATGAAGAATTAGTTTCTGCTAAGAAGGAGCTTTTCAATTTGAGATTTCAAAATGCAACAAGTCAGTTAGATAACACTGCAAGAATTTCAACTGTGCGTAAGAATATAGCTAGAATTCAGACTATAATTACAGAAAAGAAACTTAATAACAAGTTAAATTTGCAGAAGTAAAAGGAGAGCAAAGTGGAAAGAAATCTTAGAAAAACACGAATCGGTAAGGTTACAAGCGACAAAATGGATAAAACCATAACTGTTGCAATAGAAGACCATGTAAAACATCCTCTTTATGGAAAAATTGTTAAGAAGACTGTTAAGTTTAAAGCTCATGATGAGAAAAATGAGTGTGGAATTGGTGATACTGTTAAAATAATGGAAACCAGACCACTTTCCAAGGATAAGAGATGGCGACTTGTTGAGATAATAGAGAAAGCAAAATAAATTCAGTTAGGAAGGAGTATCCGATGATTCAGCAGGAAACAAGATTGAAAGTAGCTGATAATACAGGTGCAAAAGAACTTCTTTGTATCCGTGTTATGGGTGGCTCAACTAGAAGATACGCTCACATTGGGGACGTCATAGTTGCTTCTGTTAAAGACGCAACGCCGGGAGGTGTTGTTAAGAAAGGTGATGTCGTTAGAGCAGTCGTAGTTCGTACAGTAAATAGTACACGTCGTAAAGACGGATCATATATTAAATTTGATGAGAATGCAGCAGTAATAATCAAAGATGACAAGACCCCTAGAGGAACTCGTATCTTTGGACCGGTAGCAAGAGAACTTCGTGAAAGACATTTTATGAAAATAGTTTCACTTGCTCCTGAAGTACTATAAGGAGGTTGTCTACATGCATAAGATAAAAAGAGATGACATGGTCAAAATCATGTCAGGTAAAGACAAAGGAAAAACAGGCAAAGTTGTAAAAGTAGACACTAAGAAACATCAAGTAATTGTAGAGGGTTGTAATCTTCAGACAAAGCATACTAAGCCAAGCATGGCTAACCAAAATGGTGGTATTATTACTAAAGAGGGTGCTATTGATGTATCCAATGTAATGCTTTTAGTGGACGGCGTTGCAACAAGAGTAGGTTTTAAAATTGAGGGCGATAAGAAAGTTCGTGTTGCTAAAAAGACCGGCAATGTAATTGACTAATACGGAGAGGAGGAATAAAAATGGCAAGACTAAGAGAAATATACCAGAATGAGATTGTTCCTAAGATGAACGAAAAATTCGGATATAAAAATATTATGCAAGTACCAAAGCTTGATAAAATAGTTATCAATATGGGAGTTGGAGAAGCTAAGGAAAATGCCAAAGTTCTTGATTCTGCGGTTAGAGATTTAGAGATTATCTCCGGACAAAAGGCTGTTATTACAAAGTCTAAAAAGTCTATCGCTAACTTTAAGTTAAGAGAGGGAATGGCTATTGGCTGCAAAGTTACTCTTCGTGGAAATAAAATGTATGAGTTTGCTGATCGTCTTATTAACCTTGCATTACCACGAGTTCGTGATTTTAGAGGTGTTAATCCTAATGCATTTGACGGTAGAGGAAACTATGCACTTGGAATCAAGGAACAACTTATTTTCCCTGAGATAGAGTATGATAAAGTAGATAAGGTTCGTGGAATGGATGTTATATTTGTTACTACTGCAAAGACAGATGAAGAAGCTCGTGAACTTTTGGCATTATTTAACATGCCTTTTGCAAAATAATTTAGGAGGAGATCATCATGGCAAAAACAGCGATGAAAATTAAGCAGGCTCGTCCGGCTAAGTTTTCCACAAGAGAGTATAACAGATGTAGAATATGTGGTCGTCCACATGCTTATCTTAGAAAATATGGAATTTGCAGAATTTGCTTTAGAGAGTTGGCTTACAAAGGTCAAATTCCGGGTGTAAAAAAAGCAAGTTGGTAGGTATTGAACACTTAATGAGTGCAAGCGAAGCGAAGCACGAATTTAGTGTGAAAACCGTTCACGACACTCAACGAAAACGAGCCGAAGGCGAAGTTTGAGTGCTAAGTGGAGTGAACATACCAAACCACTTAATGAGTGCAAGCAAAGCGAAGCACGAATTTAGTGCGAAGGCCGTTCACGACACTCAACGAAAACAAGCTAAAGACGAAGTTTGAGTGCTAAGTGGAGTGAACATACCAAACCATTCATGTAAAACCACAACAGATACAATAATAAAGGAGGCAATAACTTATGGCAATGAGCGATCCTATTGCAGATATGCTTACTAGAATTCGTAATGCAAATACTGCAAAGCATGATACAGTTGATATTCCGTCATCAAAGATGAAGTTAGCAATAGCAAATATACTCGTAGATGAGGGATATGCAAGTAAATATGAACTCATTGAAGACGGTGTATTCAAGACAATTAGAATTACACTTAAATATAATGCAAATAAGAGCGAAAGAATTATTAGTGGTATTAAGAGAATTTCTAAACCGGGACTTCGTGTCTATGCAAATAAAGATGAGTTACCTAAAGTTTTAGGTGGACTTGGAACAGCAATAATTTCAACAAACCAAGGTGTAATTACCGATAAAAAGGCAAGAAACCTAGGTGTTGGTGGAGAAGTAGTAGCATTTGTTTGGTAACCTGAAAACATGGGCAAAGCCCCACGATAAATTTAAGGAGGTAAAGGCATGTCACGAATAGGAAAAATGCCTATCGCAATCCCTGCAGGAGTAACTGTAACGATTGCAGAAAATAATCATGTGACTGTAAAAGGTCCAAAAGGCACACTTGAGAGAACACTTCCAAAAGAGCTTACAATTAAGCAGGAAGCAAGTGATGTAGTAGTAACAAGACCTAATGATTTAAAGAAAATGAAATCTCTTCATGGTCTTACAAGAACACTTATTTCAAATATGGTTGTAGGTGTTACAAACGGATATGAAAAGGTACTTGAAATCAATGGTGTAGGTTATAGAGCGGCAAAACAAGGTAATAAGCTTACATTATCACTTGGATATTCACACCCTGTAGAAATGTTTGACCCTGAGGGAATAACAACAGTGCTTGAAGGACAGAATATAATCAAAGTGCAAGGAATTGACAAAGAAAAAGTTGGACAATTTGCAGCTGAGATAAGAGATAAGAGAAGACCTGAGCCGTATAAGGGTAAAGGTATTAAGTATCAGACTGAAGTTATAAGACGTAAAGTCGGCAAGACTGGTAAGAAATAATTAGGAGGGTAAAATAATGGTGAATAAGCAATCAAAAAACGAACTTCGTATTAAGAAGCATGAAAGATTACGAAATCGTTTTTCAGGCACAGCTAAGAGGCCACGTTTGGCAGTATTTAGAAGTAATAACCATATGTACGCTCAAATTATTGACGATACAGTTGGGTTTACTTTAGTAAGTGCATCAACAGTTGAAAAAGTAGCTAGAGAAGAATTAAAGCATACTAATGATGTTGAGGCGGCAGCTTATGTAGGTACATTGGTAGCTAAGAGAGCCTTAGAAAAGGGTATTGAAAAGGTTGTATTTGATAGAGGAGGTTTCCTATATCAGGGAAAAGTTCAAGCACTTGCAGAGGCTGCTCGTGAGGCAGGCTTACAATTTTAAGAGAAGGAGAAAGACAACATGAAACATACAATCATCGATCCAAGTAAGTTGGAACTCAATGACAAAGTTGTTGCTATCAAGCGTGTATCCAAGACCGTAAAAGGTGGACGTACTATGAAGTTCTCTGCTCTTGTAGTTGTGGGCGACGGTAATGGACACGTTGGTGCAGGACTTGGAAAAGCCGGAGAAGTTCCTGAGGCAATTCGTAAGGGTAAGGAAGCAGCAGCTAAAAATCTTGTAGAAATATCAATAGACGAAAATAGAAGTATACCACATGATTATACAGGTAAATTTGGAAGTGCAAGTGTTCTTTTAAAGAGAGCTCCTGAAGGTACAGGTATAATCGCAGGAGGACCTGCTCGTGCAGTTGTAGAGCTTGCAGGAATTAAGAACATTCGTACAAAATCACTTGGTTCAAACAATAAGACTAATGTAGTTCTTGCAACTCTTGCAGGACTTACATCTCTTAAGACCCCTGAGGAAGTTGCAAGACTTCGTGGTATATCAGTAGAAGATTTGGCATTATAGGAGGAAGATATGGCGAACAAGTTAAAGATAACTCTAGTAAAATCCCCTATTGGTGCAGTTCCTAAGCATAAAGCCACCGTAGAGGCTCTTGGACTCAGAAAATTAAATAAGACAGTTGAAATGCCTGACAATGCTGCAATAAGAGGAATGATATGGCATGTAAAACATCTTGTAAAAGTTGAAGAAGTATAAAAGAATGGAGGTGCAGTAATGGATTTATCAAATCTTAAGCCTGCTGAGGGTTCAAGACATAGTAATAATTTTAGGCGTGGACGTGGACATGGCTCAGGCAATGGCAAGACAGCCGGTAAGGGACATAAAGGTCAAAAAGCTCGTTCAGGAGCTACAAGACCCGGTTTTGAAGGTGGTCAGATGCCTTTATATAGACGAATCCCTAAGAGAGGTTTTACAAACCGTAACTCAAAGGAAATCGTAGCTATAAATGTAGATGCTTTAGAACGATTTGAAAATGGTTCAGAAGTTACAATTCAAGATTTACTTGATAGCAAGGTTATTAAGAATGTATATGACGGTGTAAAGATTCTTGGAAATGGCGAACTTACCAAGAAACTTACAGTTAAAGTAAATGCATTTAGTGAAGGTGCAAAGGCAAAGATAGAAGCCCTAGGCGGAACCTGCGAGGTGATTTAATATGCTTAATACACTCCGTAATGCTTTTAAAATAAAGGATTTACGAAAGGGAATTATTTTTACCATGTTAATGTTAATTGTAATTCGCTTTGGAAGTAGTATACCTATTCCGGGAGTAGATCCTAAATACTTTCAAGAATTTTTTAAGAAGCATACAGGTGATGCACTTAATTTTTTCAATGCAATGACAGGTGGTTCATTTGAACACATGAGTGTTTTTGCACTAAGTATTACACCGTATATTTCAAGTTCTATTATTATTCAGCTCCTCACTATTGCAATACCTGCACTTGAGGAACTTCAAAAAGACGGTGAAGACGGAAGAAAAAAGATTGTTGCATATACAAGGTATGTAACTGTTGGATTTGCACTTTTACAATCAAGTGCTATGTCCATAGGTTTTGGAAGACAAGGACTTTTACTAAATTACGGTATTATGAGTGTAGTTGTGGCAGTATGTGCTATGACGGCAGGTAGTGCCTTTCTAATGTGGATAGGAGAGCGAATTACAGAAAACGGAGTTGGAAATGGTATTTCTATGGTATTGTTATTTAATATTCTTTCATCAATGCCGTCTGATTTCGGTTCATTATATAATAAATTTATGAAAAGTAAGTCTGTTGCAATGCAAGTAGTTATTGGGCTTGTTATTTTAGCAATAACTTTAGCAATGACTTATTTTGTAGTAATACTTCAAGATGCTGAAAGAAGAATTCCGGTTCAATATTCAGGAAAAATGCAAGGAAGAAGAATGGTGGGTGGACAAAGTTCACATATTCCACTTAAAGTAAATACAGCCGGTGTTATGCCTGTTATTTTTGCGTCTTCTATAATGTCATTTCCGGTGGTTATATCTCAGTTTATAGGACTTAAACAAGGAAGTATTGCCTCTGAGATAATGGCATATTTAGATTCTTCAAAATGGGTTAATCCTGATAAGCCTATTTATTCTATTGGATTGTTAATTTACATTATACTCATTGTACTTTTTGCTTATTTTTATACTTCAATTACATTTAATCCACTTGAAGTTGCAGATAATCTTAAAAAGCAAGGTGGTACTATTTCAAATATAAGGACAGGAAAGCCTACCAGTGATTATTTGAATAAAGTACTTCAACCATTAGTTTTTATAGGAGCAGTAGGTCTAATAATAGTTGCAGTAGTGCCGATAATAATATCAGGTATCTATTCAATAGGAAGACTTTCATTTACAGGTACATCTCTTATAATTATAGTAGGTGTAGTTCTTGAAACCCTAAAGGCAATAGAATCAAAAATGTTAGTAAGAAATTATAAGGGATTCCTAAAAGAATAGAATTTTAGTTATATAGCAAAATTGTATCGGCAGTTGGATTATCCTCTGCCGATTTCATTGCAAAGGTAGGTGAGATTATGAAGATTGTTATGCTTGGAGCTCCCGGTGCCGGAAAAGGAACGCAGGCAAAAAAAATAGCTGCTAAGTTTTCAATACCACACATTTCAACAGGCGATATATTTCGTGCAAACATTAAGCAGGGAACAGAACTTGGTAAAAAAGCTAAGGAATATATGGATAAGGGAGAACTTGTTCCTGATGAAATAACTATTGGTATGTTGATTGATAGACTTAAAGCAAAAGACTGCGAAAATGGCTTTGTATTAGACGGTTTTCCTAGAACAATTCCTCAGGCAAAGAGCCTTACAGAGGAGCTTACAAAACTCGGAGAAACTATTGATTATGCAATAGATGTAGATGTAAAAGATGATGTAATAATCGATAGAATGGGTGGTAGAAGAGCTTGTGTAAATTGTGGTGCTACATATCATATAAAAACTATTCCACCTAAAGTTGACGGTGTATGCGATACTTGTGGTGAAAAACTTATTTTAAGAGATGATGATAAGCCGGAAACTGTAAAGAAACGTTTAACAGTTTATCATGAGCAAACTCAACCACTTGTAGATTATTATAAGGAGCAGGGTGTACTTAAAACAGTTGACGGAGCAAAACATTTTAACGAAACATTTGTAGATATATTAAATATACTTTTGGAAGATAAATAACTTTTAGATTATTTAGTGGCTTTTTTAGTATTTTAGGAGATATTATGGCAGTTATAGTAAAATCAGCAAGAGAAATAGAACTTATGAGAGAGGCAGGGGTTTTCCTTGCAAAGACTCATAATGAGATTGAAAAAATACTTCATGAGGGTATGTCAACTTGGGAAGTCAATAAAAAGGCTGATGAAATAATTAGATCTTTTGGCTGTATACCGTCATTTTTAAATTATGGTGGATTTCCTGCCTCAATATGTGTTTCTATAAATGGTGAAATTATACATGGTATACCGTCCAAAAAAAGGATATTAAAAGACGGAGATATAGTAAGTATCGATGCAGGCGTCATTTGGAAAGGTTATCAATCTGATGCGGCAAGAACACATGCAATAGGAGAGGTAAAGCCTGAAGTAAAAAAATTACTTGAAGTTACAAGGCAGTCTTTTTTTGAGGGTATTAAAAATGCAAAAGCAGGAAATCATTTAAATGATATATGTTCAGCAATAGAAAACTATGTAAAGCCTTTTGGTTACGGTATTGTAAGAGAGTATGTCGGTCATGGAATTGGTAGAAATTTACATGAAGATCCGGATGTACCTAATTATAATATGAAACGTAAGGGTATAAAACTTGTAGCAGGAATGACTTTTGCAATAGAACCTATGATTAATTTAGGAACTCATAAGGTAGAAGTGTTGGACGATGATTGGACAGTGGTAACTAAAGACGGTTTACCGTCAGCTCATTATGAAAATACAATATTAATAACAGATTCTGAACCTGAGATATTATCTTTGATTTAGTTTTTAATTATTAGGGTAAATGTTACTGTGCTGTTTAGTTTTTGGAGGAGAATAAATGTCTAAATCGGACGTTATAGAAATAGAGGGAACAGTTGTAGAAAAGCTCCCTAATGCTATGTTTCAAGTAAAGCTTGAGAATGGACATCAAGTGCTTGCACATATAAGTGGAAAGTTGAGAATGAATTACATTCGTATACTTCCCGGAGATAAAGTTACAATAGAATTATCGCCTTATGATTTATCTAAGGGGAGAATAATTTGGAGAGATAAATAGAGTTTACCACAATATTGCTTGCATAAAATATTATACAGTGCTATAATACACTAGCATCTTTGTTGGTATTCACGAAAGGAGGGTTGCTATGAAGGTTAGATCTTCAGTTAAACCAATTTGTGAGAAATGCAAAATTATTAAAAGAAAAGGGTCTATCAGAATAATTTGTGATAATCCTAAACATAAGCAAAGACAAGGTTAGTCTTTAGCTTGTGATGATTAAATAAAAAAGGAGGAAGACAACACAATGGCTCGTATTGCAGGCGTTGATTTACCGAGAGAAAAGCGTGTAGAAATTGGTCTTACTTATATTTATGGTATAGGTGTATCAAGTTCAAGACGTATTCTTGATCAAGCAAATGTAAGTATTGATACAAGAGTTAAAGATCTTACAGATGACGAAGTTAAGGCTATTGCGGCAGTTATTTCAGAAACTCAGGTTGTTGAGGGTGATTTAAGAAGAGAAATCGCTATGAACATCAAGAGATTACAAGAAATAGGTTGCTATCGTGGCATTCGTCATAGAAAGGGCTTACCTGTTCGTGGTCAAAAAACTAAGACCAATGCAAGAACTCGTAAAGGTCCTAGAAAAACAGTTGCTAATAAGAAGAAATAACACGTTGTATGTTTTAATAACAGGAACGTATCTAATTTTAAAGAAAGTAGGTTAGTTTAGATGGCAAATAAAGCGTCCACCAAGAAGGTGACAAAGAAACGCGTTAAGAAGAACGTTGAACGTGGACAGGCACATATCCAGTCATCATTTAACAATACTATTGTTACATTGACTGATACTCAGGGTAATGCTTTATCTTGGGCAAGTGCCGGTGGTCTTGGATTTAGAGGTTCAAAGAAATCTACTCCGTATGCAGCTTCTATGGCTGCTGAAACTGCTGCAAAGGCAGCTTTAGTACATGGATTAAAGTATGTTGACGTTATGGTAAAAGGACCGGGTTCAGGTCGTGAGGCAGCTATTCGTGCCTTATCCGCATGCGGAATTGAAGTTACAAGTATAAAGGATGTTACACCTGTACCACATAATGGTTGTCGTCCACCAAAACGTAGAAGAGTCTAATAGGAGGTACTAAAGTGGCAGTAAATAGAGTTCCCGTTCTTAAAAGATGCAGATCTCTCGGACTTGATCCGTTGTACATCGGTATTGATAAGAAATCAAATAGAGAATTAAAAAGAGCTAATCGTAAGATGAGTGAGTATGCACTTCAACTTCGTGAAAAGCAGAAAGCAAAATTTATTTACGGTGTGTTGGAGAAACCTTTCAGAAATTATTATGCTAAGGCATCAAGAATGAGAGGACAAGTTGGTGAAAACCTAATGATTCTACTTGAAAGAAGAATTGATAATGTCCTTTTCCGTATGGGCTTTGGTAGAACAAGAAAAGAAACACGCCAGATTGTAGATCATAAGCATGTTCTTGTAAATGGAAAATGTGTAAACATTCCGTCATATCTTGTTAAGGCAGGAGATGTTATTGAGATTAAAGAGAAGTTTAAATCTTCTGCAAGATATAAAGAAGTGTTTGAGCAGACTTCAGGAAGAATGATTCCTGCATGGCTTGAGGCAGATCAAGAAAACTTAAAGGGTACAGTTAAATCATTACCTCTTAGAGAAGAAATAGATGTGCCTGTACAAGAACTTCTTATTGTTGAGTTATATTCTAAGTAAGATTGTAGCATTGTTATATAAGCTTTTCGATTTATATTTAAAGCTGTTACAAGATGTATAATATAGAGGGTGTTGTAAAACTGATTTTACAAATATTACTATCTTATTTGTTCTTTATGGGGCTGTTGCAAAATTAAATTTTATTAGTAACTATATTTTCCGCACAGATACAGAGAAAACTATATTTGTTAATTTAAAGACTTTCTATTATATATCTTGTCCCCCGTAGGGGACAAGATATATATGGATAGCCGTTTTGCGACACTCTCATATAGATAGATATTTTGTAATATCCCTTAAAATAATCAAATACAATATTTGACAGCTTTAAATTGTTTTAGTCGGAAAGTGGCGAGAGATTAGAGCCATTCATTTAAGTGTATGGCATAAAGGAGGGACTTAAGTGTTCGATTTTGAAAAACCGAGAATTGAGATTGCAGACAATTTAGATAACGGTAAAAGGGGCAGATTTGTATGTGAGCCTTTAGAAAGAGGATATGGTAACACATTAGGCAATTCATTAAGAAGAATTATGATGTCATCTCTACCAGGAACTGCAGTCAGTCAAGTTAAGATCGAAGGTGTTTTGCATGAGTTCTCGTCAATTAAAGGTGTTAAAGAAGATGTATCAGAAATCATAATGAATATAAAGAACTTGGCAATAAAAAATACAAGTAGTAGTAGTGAACCTAAGACTGCATATATAAATTATGAGGGTTCAGGTGTTATAACAGCTGCTGATATTCAATGTGATTCAGACATAGAAATTATTAATAAAGACCAAGTGATAGCTACTTTATCAGAGGGCAAGTTTGATATGGAGCTTATAATCACAAATGGTAGAGGCTATGTAAGTGCTGAGAAGAATAAAGACGAGAGTCTGCCTATCGGTGTAATAGCGATAGATTCTAAATATACTCCTGTTTCTCGTGTCAATATATTGGTTGAAAATACCCGTGTAGGACAGGTAACAGACTATGATAAACTTACTTTAGATGTTATAACTGACGGTACTCTTGCACCTGATGAAGCAGTCAGCCTTGCAGCTAAGGTACTTAGTGAGCATTTAAATCTTTTTATAGATTTATCTGAAAATGCGAAGTCAGCAGAAATAATGGTTGAAAAAGAAGAAGACGGTAAAGAAAAAGTTTTAGAAATGAATATTGATGAACTTGAACTTTCAGTTCGTTCATATAACTGCTTAAAAAGAGCAGGAATAAATACAGTAGAAGAGTTATGCAATAAAACCCCTGAGGATATGATGAAAGTAAGAAACTTAGGTAGAAAGTCCTTAGAAGAGGTGCTTGCAAAACTCAAGGAATTAGGGTTGCAATTAAGCCCCGGAGAAGAAGTTTAACAACAGACATTGCAGTAAAACCGAAGATGTGTGCTATGTCTTATATGGAGGAAAGAAACCATGTCAAAGTATAGAAAGCTATCAAAATCATCCAGCCAAAGAAAGGCACTCCTTAGAAATCAAGTGTCTGAACTTATTAGGCATGGAAAGATTATTACTACTGAAGCAAGAGCAAAGGAAATAAGAAAGTTTGTAGAACCACTTATTGCACTTGCTGCAAAGGAAAAGGATAACTTTGAACTTGTAAAGGTAACTGCTAAAGTTCCACGCAAGGATAAGGACGGTAAGAGAGTTAAAGAAGTTGTAGACGGAAAGAAAGTAACTATTTATGATGAAGTTGAAAAGGAAATCAAAAAAGACCTTCCTTCAAGACTTAACGCAAGAAGAAAAATAGCGGCTTTCCTATATAACTATAAGGAACTCCCTAAGGATTCCAAGAGAAAGAAAGATATCAAGAAAGTAGATATAACTTCAAAGCTTTTAAATGAAGTAGCTCCTAAGTATGCTGACCGTAATGGTGGTTATACTAGAATCGTTAAGATTGGTGTTCGTAAGGGCGACGGAGCAATGGAAGTTTTAATTGAATTAGTATAAAAAAAAGTGTTGAGTTACTCAGTAGAGTAGCTTAACACTTTTTTTGTTGAAAGCATCACTATAAATGAGGGATTTCCCTCGCCGACGGCGAGGAAAATCCCTCATAAAGTTTTAATGTAAAATCTACATAAACTATTGTATTTTAGTCATTTTACCGTCTTTGTCCACAAAATAATTATCCACCCATCTATTTTTAGCTAGAATGCCGGTTGAATAATCTAAATAATACCATGAGTTCTCATTCTTAATCCAACCTGTTTCCATAATTCCATCATTATTAATAAAATAAACATTATTATCCTGAAGTATCCAACCTTTTGCAAGATTACCGTTTTTATCATAACAAGACCATTTTTCGCCAACGGCCTCCCAAGTATAAGTTCCTTGTTTAGCGTCTTTTGGAGCTGCAATAGTTGGAATAACACATAAGATGGAAAGGAATAATGTGCATAGCATAATCTTAAGTTTCATATAACAAACCTCCTATTCCATAAAAACTTCCTCTGACATGAATATTATAACAGTTTTTTCTGAAAAAAAAAGCACTTAATACATTAAGTAAGAGGATTGTAAGAAATATAATTTAAGGCAATGGTGTAGATTGTACTTAAGTCTAAGATTATGTTATAATGTAACCTATGTGTAGGCTTTATTAATTAAAGCAGAGTGGTATAGATTTGTATTCACAACTAAAACAGGAGAATATTATAATGAAGATTAAGTTAAGCGAATATTTATCAAAAAAATTAGTTGAAAATGGTATTATACATACTTTCAGCGTAACCGGAGGGGGTGCAATGCATTTAAATGATGCACTAGGTCATCAAGAGGGAATGAAGGTAACTTATAATCATCATGAGCAGGCTTGTGCCATTGCTGCTGAGTGCTATGCAAGAATTAATAATAGAATGGCGGCATTATGCGTTACCACAGGTCCGGGGGGAACAAATGCTATTACAGGAGTAGTGGGAGCTTGGCTTGACTCTATACCCATGTTTGTAGTTTCAGGACAAGTAAGATATGATTGGACAGCTAGAAGTTCAGGTGTAAATATTCGTGCTATGGGCGATCAGGAATTTGATATATGTAAGAGTATTGATTGTATGACAAAGTATAGTGAAATGATTATTGAACCTTTAAGAATAAGATATTGTTTAGAAAAGGCACTTTACCTTGCAAAGGTAGGTAGGCCTGGCCCTGTGTGGCTTGATATTCCACTTAATGTACAATCAAGTTTTATAGAGGAAGATGAACTCATAGGATTTGATAGTAAAGATTATGAAAATGGTGGAAATGGTTGGACGCAGAAAGACGAACAGACAAGTAAACTAGTTATTAAAGAAGATAATCTTGAATATGGAAAAAGAAGAGATAAATTGCCGAAGAAAGTAAGTAGCGAAGTGGCAAAACAGATAATAGAAAAAATAAGAAATGCAAAAAGACCTATTTTATACGCAGGAAACGGTATTCGTATCGGTGGAGCAATAAAGGAGTTTACAGAGGTTGCAATTAAACTTGGTATTCCGGTGGTTACAGGTTGGAATAGTGAGGATTGTATTTGGGACGATTTTGAGAATTATGTAGGTAGACCGGGAAATTTTGGAGATAGAGCAGGAAACTTTGCAGTTCAAAATTCAGATTTAATATTTTCAGTAGGTTCAAGGCTTAGTTTAAGACAGGTAGGTTTTAATGCTAAAGCTTGGGCAAGAGAGGCTTATACCATAATAAATGATATAGATGAGGAAGAACTTAAAAAGCCTACCCTACATGTTTCAATGCCTGTACATGCAGATTGTAAGGACTTATTAAATGTTTTACTTAAAGAACTTGAAAATGAAAAAACTACTGTATGGAGTGGTGGAGGTAAGGGAATAAAGGATATGAATTGGGAAGAAACTTGTGCCTATTGGAAAAAGAAATATCCTGTTTGTAAGAAAGAGTTTTTACTCCCTAATCCGGATAAAAAAGTAAATGTTTACGCATTTATACATCATATAAGTTCAAATGCTAGTGAAAATCAAATTACAGTAGTTGGAAACGGTTCAGCCTGTGTGGTTGGTGGACATTCTTATATAATAAAAAAAGGACAGAGATTTATATCAAATTCAGCTATTGCCTCTATGGGATATGATTTACCTGCTGCAATAGGTGCATTTATGGCAAATGATGATGAGGGAAAATATATAAGAGATATAGTACTTGTAACAGGAGAGGGAAGTATACAGATGAATTTACAAGAGTTACAGACTATAATTCATCATAAAATGCCTATTAAAATATTTCTTATAAATAATGAGGGATACCATAGCATAAGGCAGACTCAAACAAAGTTTTTCGGTTCAAAACCTCTTGTAGGAATAGGCTATGACAGTGGAGATTTAAGTTTTCCTGATATGGAAAAGCTTGCAGCCGCCTATGGTTACCCTTATATAAGAGCAGAACATAATGAGGAACTTGAAGAGGCAGTTAAGAAAACATTTGAAACTAAAGGTCCTGTAATATGTGAGGCATTTGTTACAAAGGAGCAAAATTTTGAACCTAAATCTTCAGGAAAGCAACTACCTGACGGACGTATGGTAAGCCCACCACTTGAAGATTTGACTCCATTTTTATCAGAGGAAGAAATGCGTGAAAATATGATTGTACCAAGGCTTGAGGAATAGTATGAGAGTACTTATTACAGGAATTACTAGTTTTTTAGGTAGAGCAATTTCAAATGAAATGCTAAAAAGAGGTATTGAAGTTTACGGCATTGTGAGAGAAACTTCTAAAAATGCTAAAGACCTAGATAAGAGAATAAATATAATATATGCAGATTTAGACAATATAGAAAAGCTTGATATAGATAAAATAGGAAATATAGATGTACTTATTCATCTAGCTTGGGACGGCATTGGAAGTAAGGGGCGTATGGATAAGCAAGTTCAGGCAAGAAACATTTTAAATACACTTAAGATTGTAGAACTTGTTTCAAAACTTGGCTGTAAGAGAGTATTATTTTCAGGTTCTCAGGCTGAATATGGGCTAACTTATGAGAAAGCTAAACATTTAAAAGATTTAGAAGAAAATGAAAGTTATAAATGCAGTCCTATTTCAGAGTATGGAAAGGCTAAACTTGAAGTTTATGAGAAAGTTTCAAAATTATGTGAAAGCTTTTCTATGGAGTATGTACATCTTAGAATATTTAGTGTGTATGGTGGTGGAGATCATCAAACTTCGCTTGTAAGTATGTGCATAAGAGCAATTATTGAAAAGAAAAAGATAGTTTTATCTGAATGTAAGCAGCTTTGGAATTATATTTATATAGATGATTGTGCAAGGGCAATCTCAGATTTAGCTGTTTGTAAGCTTTTTGAAAATGCTCTTATTGTAAATGTTGCCGGCAAGGACACCAAACCACTACGGGAGTTTGCATTTTCAATTCAAGCTGCATTATGTAAAACAAATGAGGAATTTATATTTTTTGAAAAAAAGGAAGTTTCAAGTGAGGGAACACCTTATTTAAATCCAAATATAGATAGACTTAGGGAACTTACAAATTTTAAAGAAAGAGTGAGTTTTGAAGAAGGAGTTAAAAAAATTGAAAAATTGTATTCTATGTAATTCAAAGTTGGAAAAACTTTTTACAATTAATAATATGCCTGCTACTGCACAAGACATTCCTAGCTTAGATGAACTTGATAAGGAGAGTGGAATAAGTGTCAGTCTATGTCAGTGTGAAAATTGTGGGCTTGTGCAATTAGATAGCGAACCTGTACATTATTATAAAGATGTAATTCGTGCAGGGGGATATTCAAGTACAATGTATAGGTTAAGAAGAAGTCAGTATGATGAATTTATTTCACTGTGTAACCTAGAGGGAAAGAAAATTTTTGAGGCAGGTTGTGGTCAAGGAGAGTTTTTAAGTATTCTTTCAGAATACCCTGTAAAAGCCTACGGTATGGAGCATAAAAGAGATTTAGTAGAAAAAGCATTAGAAAAAGGACTTACAGTAAGTGAGGGCTATCCTGAAAGTGAAAAAGATGTATTTGAAAATGCTCCATTTGATGCTTTTACGTCTTTTAATTTCCTAGAACATCAGCCTAGACCTAAAATGTATCTAAAAGCGATTGCAAACAATTTGACAAAAGACGGATATGGTCTTATAACTGTACCTAGTTTTGAATATATTCTCAAGATGAGAGGTTTTTATGAAATAATTCCTGACCACATAGTATATTATACTAAGGAAACACTTAGAAATGTACTTGCCGGTTGTGGTTTTGAAGTCATAAAAGAGGGAATAGTAAATAGGGATACATTATTTGCAATAGTTAAAAAAACAGAACAAAAAATAGATATGATAAAGGCAAAAAAAGTTGATGTGTCAGGGCTTTTAGAGCAAAAAGAGATTGTAAAAAATGAAGTTTACAGTTTAATAAAAAAAGCTAAAGATGAAAATAAAAAAATTGCTGTATGGGGTGCAAGTCATCAAGGCTTTACTCTTTGTGCTACTACTGATTTAGTTGGTAAGGTTGAATATATAATAGATTCAGCACCATTTAAACAAGGAAAATATGCTCCTGCCTCTCATATAAAAATAATTTCACCTAAAAAGGCACTTGAAAATCCTGTTGACATTATAATAATTGTTGCTCCGGGGTATACAAATGAAATAGCAGAAATTATTTGTAGAGATTTCAAAAAAGAAACTAAAATTTATACATTAATGGACGAATATTTAAAGGAGTTTTAAAATGAGGGCATTTGCACTTATAGAAAGAGGAAAAGTAGGCATTATAGATATAGAAAAGCCTAAGATTAAAACAGAATATAATGCAATACTAAGACCTATAGCTATGTCAATATGTACTTCTGATGTAAATACTGTTTATGGTACAGGAAGTAAAAAGCCTGATAACTTGGTGCTTGGGCATGAGTGTGTAGCAGTTGTAGATGAGGTAGGAAGTGGAGTTAAAGATTTTAAAAAAGGAGATATAGTTGCAGTGCCTGCAATGACGCCTGATTGGAGAAATATTGAGATTCAAGAGGGAAACTTTTTACATGCAGGTAAACCGTTTTCTGCAAATGCACTAGGCAGAAGTATACAAGGAGAGTTTGCAGAATATTTTTTAATAGAAGACGCAGATACAACTATTGCAAAGTTACCTGAGGGAGTAAGTATTGATGACGCTCTTATGTGTGTGGATATGGTAACAACAGGTTTTAGTGGTGCAGAGGAGGCAGACATAAGATTTGGCGACACTGTTGTAGTGCTTGGAATTGGTGCTGTTGGACTTATGACAATTCAAGGTGCTTTTCTTAGTGGAGCAGGAAAGATTATAGCAGTCGGTTCAAGAAAAGTTTCAGTTAAACTTGCCCTAAAATATGGTGCTGATTTTATATTTGACTATAAGGCAGATAACATTACCCAAAAGGTACTTGAACTTACAGGTGGCAAGGGTGCTGATGTGGTTATAGTTTGTGGTGGAAATGATGAAACATTTTCATCTGCTATTGATATGGTAAGATATGGCATAGGGAAAGTGGTAAATCTTAAACATTTTTCAGGCGACGGCAGTATTGAAATACCAAAGTTTTCAGGTGGTAGAGGAATGGGTGGAAAGACTGTAAAAATGGAGCTTGGAAAAGGTGGAAGAGCTAGAATGGAAAGACTTATGAGTATGGTCAAATATAAAAAAATAAGTCCAAGAGATTTGATTACACATACTTTTTATGGCTTTGAAAAGTTAATACCTGCACTTGAAATGATGAGAAAGAAAGAAGATGATTTAATTAAAATAAAAGTTGTCCCGGAGTGGTTTTGTCAATGAAAACAATAAGTATAGTAATACCTTGTTATAATGAAGAGGAAAATGTAGCACCTCTTAGTGAGGCAATAAAAAAAGTATTTGCAGATGAACTTAAAAATTATAAATATGAAATACTTTTTATAGATAATGATTCAAAGGATAACACTAGAAATGTTATAAGGCAGTTATGTAAAGAAGATAAAGATATAAAGGCGATTTTTAATGCTAAAAATTTTGGTCAGTTTAATTCGCCTTATTATGCTATGCTCCAAACTACCGGAGATGCTACAATGCTTATGGCGGCAGATTTTCAAGACCCTGTTGAAATGATTCCAAAATATGTGAAAGCTTGGGAGGACGGCTATAAGATTGCAATAGGTATTAAAAAGGCAAGCAAGGAAAACTCTATAATGTATGGTCTTAGAAGTATGTATTATAAGCTAATAAAAAAGCTTTCAGATGTTGAGCAAATAGAGCATTTCACAGGTTTTGGACTTTATGATAGGGAGTTTATAGAAGTACTTAGAAAACTAGATGATCCGACTCCGTTTTTAAGAGGAATTGTAGCTGAACTTGGCTTTAAAAGAATAGAAATACCTTATGAACAGCCTAAAAGAAGAGCAGGTATTACAAGTAATAATTTTTATAAACTTTATGATGCAGCAATGCTTTCAATAACTTCATATACTAAATTCGGTTTACGGCTGGCTACTTTTTTAGGGGGAATAAGTTGTATTGTAAGTGTGATTTTAGGAACTGTTTATCTAGTCTTAAAACTAATGTATTGGGATAGATTTCCGGCAGGTATGGCACCTATTCTGATAGGAATGTTATTTTTAGGTTCAGTTCAGATATTTTTTATAGGAATGATAGGTGAATATGTACTTACAATAAATCATAGAGTTATGAAACGTCCACTCGTGATAGAGGAAGAGAGGATAAATTTGAAAGGAAAAGAAGATGAAGTACAGAGTGGACATTGTTCGCATTAGAGAAAATAAAATTACTTTAAATGGTTGGGTAGTTGGAAAAAATCCAATGTCAGAAGTTAGTTATGAAGTTTTTGATAAGAATAATAATCCTATTAAGTTTAATATGGTTTCTACAAGAAGAGATGATGTAAGCAGGATATATTTCCATGAAGTATATGATAAGGACTTTGGCTTTGATATTCAGTTTGAATATATAAGGGGAGAGGATTATTACTTGGTTATAAAATGTGAAAATAGAACAAGAAAAATCAAGTATAATGAAGAACTTATAGGAAAGAGAGCCTCAGTAGCTCATAAAAGGCTTGAAAAATTAAAAGACCTTTGTAACATGGAAACTGTAAGGGTTGCAATGGATTATCTTAAAAAGCATGGCATAAAGGCACTTATTAGAAAGTCAAGAAATAAAATAAAAGGCATTGACAGTGATTATGAGTATGCTGAATGGTATGAAAAGACCAAGCCTACAAGTGAAGAACTACTTAGCCAAAGAGAACATAAGTTTGATTATAGTCCTTTATTTTCAATAGTTATACCTGTATTTGAAACACCTGACAATTTTTTAAAAGAACTTTTAGAGTCATTATTAAATCAGACTTATCAAAACTTTGAAGTGTGTATTGCTGATGCAAGTAGAAAAGGGAATGAAAAGACTAATATATTAAATGAATATTCTAAGAAAGATAAAAGAATTAGATTTGAAACATTGCATGAGAACTTAGGCATTTCAGAAAACACTAATAGAGCAATAAGTTTAGCAAAGGGAGATTTTATAGTTTTATGCGACCATGATGATGTAGTTCCTCAAAATGCACTTTTTGAGTGTGCTAAGGCAATAAATGAAAATCCTTTGTGCGATTGTTTGTATTCTGATGAAGACAAGCTTGATATGGACGGAGGTTCATTATTTGACCCACATTTTAAACCGGACTTTAATCAGGATATGCTTACAAGTGTAAATTATATATGTCATTTATTTGTTGTTAAAAAGACATTAATTGAAAAATATGGTGCATTTAACTCTGAATATGACGGAGCTCAAGACTATGACTTTATTTTTAGAATGACTGAGAATGCAGCTTGCATTGTTCACATTCCAAAGGTCTTATATCATTGGAGATGCCATATTAATTCTACTGCAAGTAATCCACAGAGCAAATTATATGCCTTTGAAAATGGTGCAAAGGCTATAAAAGCTCATTATGAAAGAGTTTATCCTGAGATTGAGATTGAAAAAATTGAAAAGGGAATAGATTATGGTATATATCATACTTATTTTAAGTTAAAGAAAGAACCTTTAGTATCTGTTATTATACCTAATAAAGACCATTCTGAAGATTTAGACAAGGCAATAAGGTCGGTTTATGAAGTAGGAAATTATAAGAACTTGGAATTTATAATAGTTGAAAATAATTCTACATTAGACAAAACCTTTAAATACTATGAGGATATACAAAAAGAATTTCCATTTGTAAAAGTTGTAAAATGGGATAGAGAGTTTAATTATTCAGCAATAAACAATTTTGGAGTTAAGTTTTCTAAGGGAGAGTATCTCTTCTTTTTAAATAATGATGTTGAAATTATAAATGCAAATTCAATACATGAAATGCTTGGATATTTACAAAGAGAAGATGTAGGAATTTGTGGTTGTAGGCTCTTATATGAAGATAATACAATTCAACATGCAGGAGTTGTCATAGGTTTTGGTGGAATAGCAGGGCATACCTTTATCGGTCTTTATGAAGAAGAAAATAGCTATTTTCATAGGGCAATGACTGCACAAGATTATTCTGCCGTTACGGCAGCGGCACTTATGACAAAGAGGGAACTATTTGATAAGGTAGGAGGCTTTACTGAAAAGCTTGCAGTTGCTTTTAATGACATTGATTTTTGCCTTAAGATAAGAGAACTTGGAAAACTTGTAGTATATAACCCTTATGCACTATTTCATCATTATGAATCAAAGTCAAGAGGGCTTGAAGATACTCCGGAAAAGGTCGAAAGATTTAACAAAGAAATAGCAACATTTATGAAAGCTTGGCAAGATGTCTTAGATAATGGCGATCCATATTATAATCCAAATCTTACTCTTTTAAAGTCAAACTTTGCTTTAAGAGATTTATTAAAGGAAAAGATAGGAGAGCCTTATCATATAGAGGGAATTGAAAAATATATGTAATGGGAAGATTATGAAAAAAAATGATGTTACAGTAATTATACCGAATTATAATGGAATTAAGTTTTTAGACAAATGTATTAATGCACTAAAACTACAAACATATAAGAACTTTGATATATTGGTAGTTGATAATGCCTCTAAGGACGGTAGCGTAGAATGGCTTAAGGAAAATAAGATAGAAAGCATTTTCCTTGAAGAAAATCTAGGTTTTGCAGGAGGTGTAAATGTAGGGCTTAGAAAATGTGATTCTGAGTTTGTCATTCTTTTAAATAATGACACTGAGGTTTTTCCTGATTTTGTGGAGGAACTACTAAAAGCTATAAAGAAATCTAAAAAAATATTTTCAGTTAATCCAATGATGCTCCAAATGAATAATAAGGAGCTTATGGACGATGCAGGCGACGGAATATGTATCCTTGGTTGGGCATTTCAAATAGGAGTCGGAGAAAATAAAAGAAATTATCAAAAAAGCAGAGAAATATTTTCTGCTTGTGCAGGGGCATCTATTTATAGAAAGTCAGTGCTTGATAAGATAGGATACTTTGACGAACTACATTTTGCATATCTTGAAGACATTGATTTAGGATATAGAGCAAGACTTTTTGGTTATAAAAATGTATATGAGCCAAGGGCAAGAGTATATCACTATGGCAGTGGAACTTCAGGTTCAAAATATAATTCATTTAAGGTAAAGCTTGCAGCAAGAAATAATATATATTTACATTATAAAAACCAATGCACTCTACAACTTATTATCAATGCACTTTTTTTACTTCTTGGAATAATAATAAAAGCAATTTTCTTTTATAGAAAGGGATTCTTAAGTGATTATATATATGGTTGTAAGGAAGGTATGATAAAATGTATTGATTGTAAAAGAGTTGACAGTTCAAAGGTTTCAGTATTAAGATATGTAGCAGTCGAAGTACAAATGATAGTGGGTATGTTTGAATATGTTCTACATTTTATCAATAGGAGGCTAGGGCGATAGATGATAAAAGGTAATCAGGCACTGCTTAGTAGACTCCATGTAGTTTTAGATGCAATAGTTATAGCTTTTAGTTATCTTCTGTCATGGTTTATACTTTTTGGATTTAAGCGTAATTTAGGTACATTGCCGTTTAACATATATGTTATTGCACTTGTGGCTATTTTACCGGTATATATGTTACTTAATTCCATATTTGAACTTTATGCTCCTAAGAGGGTTCTAAGCCGTAGAACTGAACTTACAAATATCTTTAAGGCTAATACTATTGGCTTTATGATTTTTACATTGGTTCTATTCTTGGGTTCAAAAAATATTTATTTTTATCATTTTTCAAGAAGACTTACAGTATTATTTTATGTATTAAGTATTGTGCTTATGACTATTGAGAGAAACTCTGTAAGAATGATTTTAAGAAGTATGCGTTCAAGGGGTTATAACTTAAAGCATGTACTTCTAGTTGGTTATAGTAGAGCAGCAGAGGCTTTTATCGATAGGATAAGATATAATCCTGAATGGGGTTATAATATAACAGGTATACTTGATGATAAAAAAGAAATTGGCTATGAATATAAGGGGATAAAGGTTATAGGGAAAATTTATGATTTAAGCGATTTTTTAAAGATGAATATGCTTGATGAAATTGCCATAACACTTAGCCTTAGCTATTATGATCACTTGGAGGGAATTGTAAGGGAATGTGAGAAGTCGGGAGTTCATACTAAATTTATACCTGACTATAATAATGTAATTCCAACAGTACCTTATACAGAAGATTTATTTGGACTTCCGGTCATCAATATAAGACATGTGCCTCTTACTGAATTTTGGAATGCATTTATAAAAAGAATAGTAGATATACTCGCAGGTATAGTAGGACTTATAATATTTTCACCTATAATGCTGATAGTAGCTATTGCAGTGAAACTTACAAGTAGAGGGCCTATTATTTTTTCACAAGAAAGAGTAGGACTTCATAACAGACCTTTTAAAATGTATAAATTCAGGTCTATGACAGTACAGCCTGTTAAAAAGGAGGTCAAGGGGTGGACTACAAAGGAAGACCCTAGAGTAACAGCAGTAGGAAAGTTTATAAGAAAAACAAGCATTGATGAAACTCCTCAATTTTTTAATATTTTAATAGGCGATATGAGCATTGTAGGTCCAAGACCTGAAAGACCGTATTTTGTTGAAAAGTTTAAGGAAGAAATTCCACATTATATGATAAAACATCAAGTTCGTCCGGGACTTACAGGTTGGGCTCAAGTCAATGGATATAGAGGAGATACCTCAATAGAAAAAAGAATTGAGCATGATTTGTATTATATTGAGAATTGGACACTTAGTTTTGATATTAAAATAATGTTTTTAACTATTTTTAAGGGCTTTATCAATAAAAATGCATATTAATTATTTAAATTTGTTTTATAATAACAATAAAAAAATTAGCTGAAAGGAATAAATATGAGTCGTGGATTTCATGAAGAGGATCAAAGAAGTCTTACTAGAAGTAGATCAAGAAGTAGAAGACAGAGTAATAGAAAAGAGAATAATGTAGGAACTCCTTTTGATGAGGAGCAGCCTAAAAAAAGTAAGTGGTGGATTAAAGCCATTGTTTTTTGTGTAGCAGAAGTTATTGCACTTGTTTTTATCTTTGGATACTCCTATGCAATAAGGCAGTATAACAGAATACAAAGACCTATTTTTAATGAGGAAAATGTTAAAAACTCTGAATTAAGCATTGAAAAGATAAAGGAAATGGAAGAGGGCTATTGGAATATTGCAGTATTTGGAGTCGATTCAAGAGATAAATCAGTTGGAAAAGGTTGGAACTCTGATGTTATTATTGTAGTGAGCATAAACAGAGGAACAGGCGAAATTAAGATGAGTTCCGTATATCGTGATACTTATCTCGATACCGGCTATGGTAAACTTAATAAAATTAATAATGCTTATGCAGTGGGTGGACCTGAGCAGGCACTTAAGGCTATAAATAAAAACCTTGATTTAAATATTACTGATTATGTAACCTTTAACTGGAGTGCTGTTGCTACTGCCATAAATATTTTAGGTGGTGTAGATGTTGATATAACTAAGGCAGAATTTAAATATATAAACTCATATATTACAGATACTGTTAAGGGAACAGATATCGGTTCAGTTCATTTAAAGCAACCGGGAATGAATCATCTTGACGGTATACAAGCAGTTGCCTATGCAAGACTTAGATATATGGACAGCGACTTTGAAAGAACTGAAAGACAGAGAAAAATTATACAGCTTGCATTTGACAAAGCAAAAAAAGCAGATTTAAAGACATTAAATGATTTGCTTGGAAATATGCTTTCTATGGTTGCTACCAATATGACTTGGCAGGACGGACTTGATGTAATTGCAAAGATTGATAAATATAAAATAGGCGAAACCACAGGTTTTCCTTTTACAAAGGGAGGTGTTAATGTAAGAGGTAAGGGAGTTGTAGTTGCACCTCAAAATCTAGTTTCAAATGTAAAAGAACTTCATAAATTTCTTTTTGGAGATGAGGCGTATGAAGTATCAAATACAGTACAGGATATAAATTATAGGATTGGCAGGGACGGTGGCAGAGGCTATGGAGATGATGACGGAGGAGGTAAGAAGAAAAATAAGGAAACCTTACCTGAAACTACGCCTACTCAGTCCACAACAGCTGAATATACTACAACACGTTCTGAAACCTCCACAAATTCAAGTGGCAGACCTTATGAAACAAATAGAAATGGCGATATAATATGGCTTGATGAACAATCTAGTTCAGAAACCATTGAAACAAATGAGCCAACCGATCCGTCAAATAGAGGGCCGGGAGTTACTACTTCTGCAGGAAGTAGTAGTGCATCAGGAGTAATGGAGGGAACTACAAAGAGCGGCGAAGCCTCATCAACCAAGGGTTCTATGCATGAGTCTACAAGTGCTACAAATACTACTTCAAGTATTGGAGAAACTATTTCTCCACAACCAAGTACCTCTCAAGCAACTACTGTTGCAGCACCTAATACATCTGCTGTAACACCTACGACAGGTATGATTGATGCACCTGAATCTAAGATACAGTCACCTGCACCGTCTATGACAGGAGAAAATGGAGGGCCGGGAGTAAATTAATAAAAGGAGGAAATATGTTAAAACCTAAACATTTACAAAAGGGAGATAAAGTAGCAATAGTAAGCCTTTCTATGGGGCTTTTGGGAGAACCTGAATTTATACATAAATATGATATTGCAAAAAAAAGATTAGAGGAAGATTTTGGACTTGAAGTTATATGTATGGAAAATACCTTAAAGGGCATAAAATATCTTGGAGAAAACCCTAAGGCAAGAGCAGAAGACTTTATGAATGCCTTTAGAGATAAGTCTATAAAAGCAGTATTTTGTGCAATAGGAGGAAATGATGCTATAAAGATACTTCCTTATGTAGATTTTGAGGTATTACGAAATAATCCTAAAATTTTTACAGGCTTTTCAGATACTACAAGCAATCATTTTATGCTGTATAAAGCAGGAGTAATCTCATATTATGGTGCAAGTGTAATGAATAACTTTGCAGAGTATGTAAAAATCAATGATTATACATTGCAAGCTATAAAGGATACATTATTTGAACCAAAGGAAAATCTTGAGATAAAGAGTGCACCTTATTGGTATGATGATGAAGATGAGAAAATTTGGTGGGGTGTAAATAATATAAATAGATTAAAGGAATATCACCCTGAAGAAAAAGGATATGAGATTATACAGGGAAAAGGTGTAGTCGAGGGAGAACTTCTAGGAGGTTGCCTTGATGTATTTTCAGATATTATGGATACTGAGATTTGGCCAACAAAAGAAGAATGGAAAGGTAAGATATTATTTGCAGAAACTAGTGAAGAAGATATGTCGCCTAAATTTTTAGAGTCTTTACTTATGAGGTTTAAAGACCAAGGTATCCTTGATGTTATAAATGGGATTATAGTTGGTAAACCTGCAAAAAGAAGTAAGTATGAGCCTTATAAGGAAGTATTTAAAAAGGTTGTAGGCGAGGTTGCAAACAGAGCCGAAATGCCGATTATGTTTAATGTAAATTTTGGGCATGCAGAACCGATAGGTGTGATTCCTTATGGAGTTAAACTTAGACTTGATGCAGATAACAAAAAGCTTACTTTGCTTGAGAAAGCGACAGAGTAATGGTTGATTCTGAGTGCGTTGTGTGTTACAATCTAATTGGTAGAAATACTAAAAATGAGTACCGCTCCCTGATATGCGGAAGATAAATGTTCAGGACTAATATAATAATTGTAATTAAAAAACGCCTTAAAATAACCTAGTAAGTCTTTAAGGCGTTTTTTGTGCTTAGATTAACTACTCATTACGCTTTAAGTAAGAATATACAATAGAAATAATAATCATAGCAAAAGTTGTAATAAGAACTAAAATATACATCTGTAAAAAAGCACTTATTATTATTACAATTCCACCTAGCACCCAAACCTTACCTGAAAATCTATGAGTCTTATTCCAACAGCTTTCGGATTTTAGAGTCCAAGGAAGTCTTATCCCTAAAATATTATTTTGCTTAGTTTTAGGAAGATAATTTCCAATACAGGCAAATATTATTCCAACTAATAAAGAACCAAAGAAATTTGAGTTGTTAGTAAAACCTAATGAATAAGAGTAAGTTATAATAAAAGCACCTACAGTAACAAGTGGTACTATCCAAATAATTAATACATTTATTTTTGAAGGTAGTTCCCTAACAGCTACCTTGTTATAGGAGGTAACAGCTATAAGATGTATTATTAACATAAATATAGGTAGTAAAAATACTGCTACATATTTGTTTACATAGGTATTTACTTCTCCAACATAATTAAAATGTATAGGCATTAAATCAGGGAGTTTATTCCAACTAAATAAACCAAAAAATATTGGTAAAAGTATAACTATAATTGATAAAATAAAATAATCATTTTTCTTCATTTTCATTATCTCCTTTCAAATTACTAAGCCATACCATAACATCTTCAACCACGGAAAGGCTTAATTCATAATAGATAAAGTTTTTTTCTTTAGTTTCAAAAATCAATTCTGCTTTTTTTAATATATTTAGATGATACGAAATAGTTGCTCCACTTATATCAAAATGGCTACTTATGTCGCCTGCCGACATTCTGCCATTTTTTAAAAGGGTTAGGATTTCACGCCTTACAGGATCTGATAAGGCTTTAAAAGTTTCTGCAAACCCCATATGTTTTCCTCCATATAATTATTAGAACTATTGCTACTGCCATAAATCCTCCTATTTTTGATTAGATAAAAAACTATTTAGAAATTCATCTAAATAGATTCTACAACTAATTTTTGGAAAATACAATAGCTATTTAGAAAAATATCAAAATAGTTTTTGCTAAGAACTTTTAGGTTTGATTTTATGCGACTTAAAACAGGGGTTGCCCTCGCCGTCGGCGAGGGCAACCC
>CALALP010000058.1 GCA_937925515.1 uncultured Lachnoanaerobaculum sp.
TTTGTTTGATGTCTTTTATTTTTTTATACTGACACTTTATTTTACAACTTATAACACTTTTGTCGACCTATATAAATCCATATAAAAATCCTTAATAAAAATATAATTCCAATCCAAATAATTCCATATAACCTCTAAAATAAGCCATTTGTCGACCCTCCTACTTTTCCCGCCTATTGGAGGTCGACAATATTATTATTTATATACTATTGTTTTATTTACTTATACTCTAGTTTGATTTTTTATAGATTCACACCTAAAAATGTCTTATTACTCCCATACCAATCAACTATCATTTTGAAAACGAAACTAAAAAGAGTTAAGAATTATATAACCTAAATTAAAATTATTAACATTCCACCATTAATTCACCTATTTTAAATATAATTAAACAAATAGCTCCCATATACTCCCTGTCTTTTCAGTTTTTCTTAAATCAATAATTCTCTGATTTGAGCTGCCTCTAAACCTCAAACTTATATCATAAAGGTCAGCTACAAACTCTCCGTCAACTAGTATATCAATTAATCCTAAAATTTCTTTTGTACACTCACAAAAAGCCGTTCCACCCTCCATTAAGTCTGTATCATAAGTATATCCTGTATAACACCAAATATTTTTATCCGGAAATTCTTTTTTTACTCTTCTTAAAAGATTTATAAGCCCTCTTTGATTTACTATTTCAAGTGGTTCTCCTCCAAGCAAAGAAAGCCCACTTATATAAGTCGGTTCTAAGGACTTAATTATTTCATCTTCAATTTCCTTATTAAATATACTTCCTGCATTAAAGTCCCAAGCTACTTCATTAAAACAGCCCTTACATCTATGAGTGCAGCCTGAAACAAAAAGACTGGTTCTAACACCAGTCCCATTTGCTATGTCAAAATACTTTATATTTGAATAATTCATATTTTCTCCAAATTATAAATGTAAAACTCTGTCCTTAATTTCTTGAGTTCTTCCTTGATTCCAAAATTGTGTACCTATATAACCACAAGTTCTTCTAGCAACATTCATTTTAGTTTGGTCAGTATTCAAACATTTAGGGCAAGTCCAAACAAGTTTTCCATGTTCATCTTCGCAAATCTTCATTTCGCCGTCAAAACCACATTTATGGCAATAATCTGATTTTGTATTAAGCTCTGCATACATTATATTATCATAAATATATTGTAATAAACTCATAACTGCCTCTATATTTCCCTGCATATTAGGTACTTCTACATAACTTATAGCACCACCCGGAGATAACTTCTGAAAATCGCTTTCAAATCTAAGTTTAGTAAATGCATCTATCTTTTCGCTTACATGAACATGGTAACTATTTGTTATATAATTCTTGTCTGTAATTCCCTCAATAATTCCAAATCTTTTCTGTAAACTCTTTGCAAACTTATATGTAGTTGACTCAAGTGGAGTTCCATAGATAGAATAATCTATGTTTTCAGCCTCTTTCCACTCATTACATTTATCATTCATTTTCTGCATTACACTTAGTGCAAAAGGTTTGGCTCTCTCATCAGTATGACTCTTTCCTGTCATATACTTTACACATTCATATAATCCTGCATAACCTAAGCTTATTGTTGAATATCCATTATATAAAAGCTTATCTATAAGTTCGCCTTTTTTAAGTCTTGCAAGTGCACCATACTGCCACAAAATAGGGGCTACATCAGACGGAGTTCCAAGAAGTCTTTCATGTCTAGCACGAAGTGCCTTATGGCAAATGTCAAGCCTCTCATCAAATATAGTCCAAAACTTTTCTATATCTCTCTGACTTGAAAGTGCTATATCTACTAAATTAAGAGTTACAACTCCTTGGTTAAATCTGCCGTAATACTTAGGATTTCCATTTTCATCTACATAAGGTGTAAGAAAACTTCTGCAACCCATGCAAGTATAGCAATTTCCATTTCCATTTTTATCTATCTTTAATTCTTTCATCTTCTTTTCTGAAATATAATCAGGTACAAGACGCTTTGCAGTACATTTTGCAGCAAGTTCAGTAAGATGATAGTATTTTGTCCCACGCCTTATATTGTCGTCTTCAAGTACATATATAAGCTTTGGAAATGCAGGAGTAATCCAAACACCTTCTTCATTTTTTACTCCTCTTATTCTCTGAACAATCATTTCCTCTATAATCATAGCAAGGTCAGCTTTTTCCTGCTCATCTTTAGCCTCATTTAAGTACATAAAAACAGTTATAAATGGTGCTTGACCATTTGTAGTCATAAGTGTAACTACTTGATACTGTATAGTTTGTACTCCCTTATTAATTTCAGCCCTTAATCTCTTATCTGCTATTTGATCTTTTCTATCTTCTGAAACATTTAAACCATACATTTCAGACTCAACTTCTGCACGAATTTTTTTACGGCTTATATCTACAAAAGGTGCAAGATGTGTAAGGGAAATGCTTTGACCTCCATATTGACTTGATGCCACTTGTGCTATAATCTGAGTAGCTATATTACAAGCAGTTGAAAAGCTATGAGGTTTTTCTATAAATGTCCCTGATATTACAGTTCCATTTTGCAACATATCTTCAAGATTTACTAAATCACAATTATGCATATGTTGAGCAAAGTAATCAGAATCATGAAAATGTATAATGCCGTCTTTATGTGCCTTTACTATATCAGGAGAAAGAAGTATTCTCTCTGTCAAGTCCTTTGAAACCTCTCCTGCCATATAATCACGCTGAACACTGCTTACAGTAGGATTTTTATTTGAGTTTTCCTGCTTGACTTCTTCATTTTCACATTTAATCAAAGATAATATCTTATCATCAGTAGTATTTGATTTACGCTTCAAGCTCTGAACATATCTATATGTAATATATTTTCTTGCAACTTCAAATGCCTCAAATTTCATAATATGATTTTCTACCATATCTTGAATTTCTTCTACATTGACTGCCCTGCCCATATTTCTACATGCAAGCTCAACTTTATCTGCAAGCATTTCTATTTGTGGTTTAATAAGCCTTTTATCTAAATCAACTACTGCATTTGCCTTTTTTACTGCCTCTATTATCTTTAATTTATCAAATTCAACCTCTGAACCATTCCTCTTAATAATCTTCATTACAATTTCTCCACTCCGTAACCCTTTTGTTAAAAATACATAGTTTGGTTTTTATACGCCGTAGGCGTATAAAAACCAAACTATAAACCTCTCTCCACTTATTATTATAGCTTGTATACATCTCTCGGTCAATTATGCGAAGTTACGAAAACACAATATAATGTGTTTTTAAATTTCTTTCTTACAATATATAGTAGAAAAGCCGATTGATATACCTCAATCGACTTTAAATTTAAAATATTGTATTTTTTTTGTTTTAGTAATATTTAGTATTGACAAATAAGGATTCGCTTTTCTACGTCATTTTAAAATTTAAATATTTTTGTGAATTTTGCACAAGTCAAATTTTAAAATTTCATGTATTTTTTAGAATATCATTTTCCAATTAAAACTATAATACTTCTTGGCTTGACGTAAATCTTTCTCTGATCTTTTAAAATTTCTTCTTCATTTTCAGGCAAGTATCCATTTATTTCCTGCCTTGAGGTATCCATTTTTAAATACCAACTAGTATCCTTGTCAACTATTGGGAGTGAAAACTCATGTCCCTCCCAGTGCATATTATAAATGACATAAAAGCTATTGTCAAAACTTCCGTCAATTTTTTTAGCATACTTTCCAAAGTAAAATATTCCTAGTTGTCTTCTCCAATGTTCAAAATCAGGTTGCCAGACATTTACACCATGATAAGAAACATCAGGCTTTCCACAAGCTAAGGTATCCAAAACCTTAAGTTCTTCTTTTTGCCTAAATACAGGGTGTTCTTTTCTAAATTTAATAACTTGCTTTACAAAGTCAAGTATCTGAGCATTTGTATTTAAAAGTTTCCAATCAAACCAAGAAATTTCATTATCTTGGCAATAGGTATTGTTATTGCCCTCTTTACTTTTACCAACTTCATCGCCTGAAGATATAACAGGAACTCCCTGACTTAAAAAGAGTAATAAATAAGCATTTCTAAGCTGTCTAAGTCTTAATTCAACTATTTTTTTCTTTTTAGTTGCTCCCTCAACTCCACAATTCCAAGAGTAATTAAAGTCTGTTCCGTCTTGATTATTTTCGCCGTTTTTTTCATTATGCTTAATGTCATAAGAAACCATATCCATTATTGAAAAACCTTTAATATCTGCAATATAATTAAATGCAACAATATTTTTAGGGTTATTTTTAGTATGGAATATAAGCTTATTGAGCATGCCCTCATCTCCCTTTAAAAACTTCCTCATATCTATCATAAAGCCGTCATTAAAGTTTCCAAGATGTTTTTTAGTTTTAAATGAAATATTTTCAGGGAAATATTCGCCTATTAACTTAGTATCAGTAAGAAACGGATCTTTTGCAACCTCTTCTAAATTAAGTGTTCCTGTAAGATGTACTCCATCAATGTGATACTCCAAAACCCAATATCTCATCACATCAATTATATATTCCCCACTATGTGAAGAGTCAAAATACATTTCAACTATAACTTCTATATTATTTTTATGGCAAGCTTTCACTAATTCCTTAAACTCTACCGAAACATTTCTATTCTTTTTTTCGCAAAATGATGCCTTTGGTGCAAAATGATATGCCTTTGAATATCCCCAATAATTTATTTTTCCACTAGGCTTATTCTTTATATAAGGATTTGTATAAACATTTTCCTGTATAATCTCCTCAAATTCCTGACAAGGCATAAGATCTATTGCCGTAATTCCAAGTTCCTTTAAATAATCTATTTTTTCTATAATACCTGAAAATGTACCTTTTTGAATAACTTTACTGCTTGTAGATTTTGTAAAACCTCTTACATTCATTCTATAAATTATAGTTTCACTAAAATCTCTTTTTGGCTGTTTGTCATCTTCCCATTCAAACTTAGGCAAAACAATAGGACTTCTTCTTATATTTTTAAAATGCTCAAATTTTCCCCAAGTATCTCTACCTGAAAATACTTTTCCACAAGGGTCTGCAAATGTACTTTTTTCGTCAGTAAAATTATATTCAAGTTCACTTAAATACTCCTTTAAAAACTTAGAATATTCCTTAGTTTCAAAAGTTTCTTTCTCGCTTGAATTTTTGTCATCATATATATCAACATACATTCCAAATACATTTCCAACTTTTAACTCTTTTGGAAACTCAAGCTTTGCAACAGGCTCTTTTTTATTTCTCTTATATAACAAAAGAAAGCATATTTCACTTTCCGAAATCAAACTTACATGAAATCCTCCCTTTGTCAAACTCACTCCAAAAGGATACTCCAACAAATTACTTTTTCTTACCCTAAAAATAGCCATGTTTCCCCCTTTTCCTACCTATTGCTCTTATACAGGTATTAATTTTTATATATCCATATCCACTTCCACCGGACAGTGGTCTGAACCTAAAACATTTGCATGAATTTTAGCATCAGTTATTTTTTCCTTTAACTTATCTGATACTATAAAATAATCAATTCTCCACCCTATATTCTTAGCTCTTGCTCCTCCCATATATGACCACCAAGAATACATATCCGTCTTATCAGGATATTTATATCTAAATGAATCTGTAAAGCCGGAAGAAAGCACTATACTCATTTTTTCCCTTTCCTCATCTGTAAAGCCTGCATTTTTATGATTTGTCTTAGGATTTTTTAAATCTATTTCCTTATGTGCCACATTTAAATCGCCACAAAAAATAACCGGCTTTTTATCATCAAGCTTTTTAATATAATTTAAAAATGTATCCTCCCACTCCATACGATAGGAAAGTCTGGTAAGTTCTCTCTTTGAATTAGGAGTGTAACAAGTTACTAAATAGTAATCATTATATTCAGCTGTTATTATACGCCCCTCTTTGTCATGTTCTTCTATACCCATTCCATAAGTTACTGATAACGGTTTTTCCTTAGTAAATATTGCCACCCCTGAATAGCCTTTTTTTTCAGCATAATTCCAGTAGTCATAATAACCTAAAAGGTCTAGCTCTATTTGTCCCTCTTGAACCTTACTTTCTTGAATACAAAAAATGTCTGCATCTATTTCCTTAAAAAAATCTAAAAAGCCCTTAGTTACAGCAGCTCTTATACCATTTACATTCCATGAGATAAATTTTTTCAAAACAATTCCTCCAAATTAAAATCTATTTACATCAGTCATCATTTTCCTCATCACTTGAAATAGTAAATGTAAATCTCTTTCTTGCCATTTCGTCAGAATCGAGATATTCGTCATAAGTAGTAATCTTATCAACTAAATTACCACCTATAATTTCCATAATACGATTTGCAGTAGTCTGAACCACTTGATGATCTCTTGAAGAAAATAATAAAACTCCACTAAATTTTGTCATTCCATTATTAAGTGCTGTTATTGACTCCATGTCCAAGTGGTCTGTCGGCTCGTCCATAATGAGTACATTTGCACCACTTATCATAAGTTTTGAAAGCATACACCTTACCTTTTCGCCACCTGAAAGCACATTTACCATTTTAACGCCGTCCTCTCCTGCAAAAAGCATTCTACCAAGAAAGCCTCTTACATAAGTAGCGTCCTTAATCTCAGAATACTGTGTAAGCCACTCAACAATGGTTTCCTCGCCTGCAAAATCCTTAGTATTATCCTTTGGAAAATAAGACTGTGTTGTAGTGATTCCCCATTTATAAGAACCACTGTCAGGCTCTAACTCCCCTGCTAAAATCTTAAATAAAACAGTCTTAGCTCTTTCATTTGGCCCTACAAATGCAACTTTATCTGTACGATTAAGCACAAAACTTATATTATCAAGTATTTTAACACCGTCTATTGTCTTAGATAAATTCTCTACTGTAAGCACCTCATTACCTATTTCTCTTGCAGGTCTAAAATCGATATATGGATACTTTCTTGATGACGGCCTTATATCATCAAGTTGAATTTTTTCTAAGGCTCTCTTTCTCGAAGTAGCCTGTTTTGATTTAGAGGCATTTGCAGAGAATCTTTGTATAAACTCTTGAAGTTCCTTTATCTTCTCTTCTTTCTTTCTATTTGCCTCCTTCATTTGCTTTACCATAAGCTGACTTGACTCATACCAAAAGTCATAATTTCCTGCATATAACTGTATTTTCCCATAATCAATATCTGCAATCATGGTACAAACTTTATTTAAGAAATATCTATCATGTGAAACTACTATTACAGTATTTTCAAAATTAATTAAAAACTCCTCAAGCCAAGCTATCGCATCTAAATCCAAGTGGTTTGTAGGCTCATCAAGCAAAAGTATATCAGGATTTCCAAATAATGCTCTTGCAAGCAATACCTTAACCTTTAATGCACCTGTAAGCTCTTTCATAAGACTATAATGAAATTCAGTTTCAACTCCAAGTCCATTTAAAAGGTTAGCAGCATCAGACTCTGCCTCCCAACCATTTAGAGTAGCAAATTCCCCCTCAAGCTCTGCTGCCTTTATTCCGTCCTCATCATTAAAATCTTCCTTAGCATATATAGCCTCTTTTTCTTTCATAATATCATAGAGTCTTTGATTACCCATAATAACAGTATCTAAAACACTGAACTCATCATATTTAAAATGATTTTGCTCTAAAAATGACAATCTCTGACCGGGAGTTATAACTATATCTCCATTTGTAGACTCAAGCTGACCTGATAAAATTCTTAGAAATGTTGACTTTCCTGCACCATTTGCACCTATAAGCCCATAACAATTTCCCTCTGTAAATTTTATATTGACATCTTCAAAAAGTGCCTTTTTACCAAGCCTTAGTGTTACACCATTTGCACTAATCATATTATTTTTTCCTTTCAATCTATCAACCATAAATAAAGAGGACAATATGTTGTCCTCTAATGCAATTATAATTATATTCTAGCCTAAAAATTCCTGTTTGCATAGATATAATTAAAATATTATGAAGTTATATAGCTTTTTTTTACTTTTACCCTCCTTTTATCATTTTCCTCTGTAATATTATTTTCTAAATGCTCCATATACTCCACCCGGCTTTAGACCACCTCTTGCCTCTGCCAGCTCAGATACAGTAACTAATTGATAACCTCTTGCTATAAGTTCAGGAATTATAGTTTCAGAGGCAGTTGCCGAACTTGCTTGAGTATCATGCATTAAAATAATATCTCCGTCTTTTACTTTACTAAGTATAACTGATTTGGTATTTTCTGCATTTTTAGTCTTCCAGTCAAGTGTATCAATAGACCAAAGTATTGCAGGATAGCCTGCTATTGCAAGTTGATTTAAAACTGATTTATTATAATCTCCATACGGAGGTCTAAAAAGTTTAGGGTGTACCCCTGTTGCATTTATAATTGCAGCAGTTGTTCCGTTTATCTGTGCATTTACTGCTGTTACTGAAAGTTTGGTAAGTTGTGGATGAGATACACTATGATTTCCTATCTCACAACCAAGTGATACTGCTCTTTTCATAGTTTCTATATTATGACCTTTTACACTACTACCCACTACAAAAAATGTAGCCTTTGCACCATATTTTTCAAGTACATTAAGTATCTTATTAGTGTGTACTGACGGACCGTCATCATAGGTAACTGCTACCATAGGTCTATTTGGATCAACTCTTGGTCTTTCAGGTGGAAGTCCTGCATCTTTTTTCATTATTGATATTGCTACTGCATCAATATGAGTTCCAACTCCGGCAGTACCTGCTGTTTCTCCATTCTTTACCCAATTAGTCCATGAACCATTTTGAAAAACTTGAGTATAAATGTCGTAATTTTCTGCAAGCTGCCCATTTAACTTAACCTCTAAAGCCTCAAGGGGAGGGCTGTTAAGATCAGCCGCACCTGTTTCAGTGCCATTTTCTACCCAATTAAGCCAACCTGTACCACTTAAATTCACTCTATAAAGTACTGTTCCTGTCATGTCTTGCTTTTGCCCATACAAACCTATCTTTATAGCTGACGGATATGCACCTAAATTTAGGCTACTTGTATTATCATGTTGCCATAATCCCCAATAACCTCTTTGCGATAAGTAAGTGCTATAAGTCGCACCAAAACCGTCGGTTTCAGCAAAGCTTTTATTTGTAAAAAGCAGCAATACAAACACTAATGCAAAAAAAGCACTTCCTAACACTCTCAAAATCCTTGTCTTCACTTTTCTTCTCTCTCCTTTACTATATATTTTAATATCAAATTTCCGAAACAAATCGAAAATATTAGGCAATAAATCACCCTACCTTGATAGTATAGCCCCTTAACACATGCTTTTGCAAGGGAAAAAGTATGGAAATTAGGTGAAATATTGGCTAAGGGACTTATAAATAGTGAGGATAATTTATACTAATAGATTTTCAGTTCAAAATAAAAGTGAGGTTTGAGTCCAGTTTACAGAGTCAAATCTCACTTTTGGTAATGAAAACATATAAATATTCTATTTTGAGTTTATTCTACCATTTCAAGTTTACACTAAATTTCACTTAGCTAATACCTTCTCTATTTTTATTACTTCTTTTATCTGAGGTGGATATATTTCTAAGATTTCTCCTGTATGATATGCTCTTACATTATCTCCAACCTTAAAATCTGAAAAATCAAAATTACTTGGTGTACTTCATCCAAACTTCTCTGTATTAGACTCAAGCACAAAATAATTATTAATCTTTTCTATAATTATTCCCTCTAATATATTTTCCTTATATTTTGAAACTTTATAAGCATCTATTACATTATCTACATTATTAGAAACTGTTTTATAAGCATCTATCTTATTATTTTTTGATTTGACAAATAAGCAAATATAATGAATTGCCCTCAAGTTTAGTTTAACATATACAAGTTAAAACTTTTGTGTGAATAATCTTATTTTTAGCTTTTAAAAAATAACAAATGTTAAAACTTTGGTAACATTATAAATTTACCCTTTACTTTACAAGTCCCTCTTTAACTAAATACTCATGTGCTACTTCTTTTGCGTTTCTTTTCTCAACCTTTACTTGATAATTCATATTGCTCATCTCTTCCTCGGATATTTTTCCGGCAAGTTGATTTAAAACTTCAAGTTCAGGATATTTTTTTAAAGTTTCTTCTCTTAGAAGTGCAGCTCCTTGATAAGGTGGAAATAGATGTAAATTATCTTCAAGTACTATAAGGTTATACTCAATTAATTCACTATCTGTGGAATAAGCGTCTACTACCTGTACACTTTTTTGATTAATAGCTTGATAACGCAAAGACGGCTCAAGCGTTTTGACATTTAAATTTAATCCATATAAGCTCTTAAGTCCCTTATTTCCGTCTTCTCTATCATTAAATTCAAGTGTAAAACCTGCAACGGCACTATCTTCTACCTTTGACAAATCACTTATAGCTTTAAGTTCATTTTCTTTTGCATAATCATTTGTTACTGCTACTGCATAAGTATTTTGATATTCCATAGGTTCTAAAAATACAAGCTTGTCCTGCTCAAATATCTTATCTCTTGCAACTTCATAAACTTCCCTTGGATTATTTGATAACTTAGGAATAGTCTTTAATAGACTGCTTGTAATTGTTCCACTAAACTCGGGATAAATATCAATCTGTCCACTTTTAAGTGCTTCATACAAAAAGCTTGTTTTCCCAAAGTTAGGTTCTAACTTTACCTTAATGTCTGAATTTTTCTCAATTAATTCCTTGTACATATTAATAAGTATTTCAGGCTCAGTGCCTAATTTCCCTGCAATTACAATCTGTTTTCCTCCCATGTTCGACATTAAGATTGAGATAAAACTAAAAATAGTTATAAATGTCAATGCAAAAAGGCTTATAAGTATTTTTCTAAGTGTTTGTTTCTCCAAGTATTTAATTACAACATTCATAATTATTGCTAAAACAGCTGAGGAAATAGCTCCTATAAGAATCAATTCTGTATTATTTCTGTCAATACCTAGAAGTATAAATGTACCTAGTCCTCCTGCTCCAATCAATGCTCCTAAAGTTGCAGTTCCCACGATAAGCACAGCCGAAGTCCTAACTCCTGACACAATAACCGGCATAGCTAATGGAAGTTCAAATTTTATGAGTTTTTCACTTCTATTCATTCCAAAAGCCTCTGCCGCCTCCTCAAGCCCTGCATCAATAGAATCTAAGCCTGTTATAGTATTTTGTAAAATTGGAAATATAGCATATATTACAAGTGCTGTTATCGCAGGCAATTTGCCTATCCCAAGCACAGGGATAAAAAGTCCTAAAAGTGCAAGTGAGGGAATTGTTTGAAAAACTCCTGTCAGTTGCAAAAACCACTCTTTTACTTTCTTCTTTTTTACAAGTATGATTCCAAGTGGTATTGCAATAAGCATTGCAATTATTAATGAAAGTAAAGAAAGTTGTAAATGCTCTAAAAGAGCAAGTTTCCAATCTCCAAAACGCTCTGTAAAAGTTTTAAGCATTATCTCCCCTTTCTGAAACATTATCAAATAAACTGCTTACATAATCATTTGCCGGATATTCTCTAATTTCTTTTGGGGTAGCAATTTGTAGAATATCTCCCTCTTTCATTACACATATACGATCTGCAATAGCTAATGCCTCCGACATGTCATGAGTTACAAATACTATTGTTGTTTCCAACTCCTCATGTAACTTCTTAGTAAGTAATTGTAATTGTTTTCTTGAGATAGGGTCTAAAGCACTAAAGGGTTCATCCATAAGTAAAATGTTGGGTTTAGCAATAATAGCTCTCAAAATTCCAACTCTTTGTTGTTCTCCTCCTGAAAGCTCACTCGGATAGCGATTTCTATATTTTTCAGGTTCTAAGCCTACCTTTGATAATAATTTATCACTTTCTATATGCCTTTTGTCGGTCTGCCATTTCTTCATTTCAGGTATTAATTCTACGTTTTCTCTTACTGTCAAATTAGGAAATAATGAAATACTTTGCAAAACATATCCTATATTTAGACGTAGTTGTCTTAACGGTATAGTTTTTATGTCCTCATTATTTATAAGAATAGTTCCAAAATCAGCCTCAACAAGGCGATTTATCATTTTTAGGGTAGTAGTTTTACCACAACCACTCGCACCAACTAATACAAATAATTCTCCTCTTTCAATTACAAATGAATGATTTTTTATTACTTCTCCTTGTTCATATACTTTTTTAATATTTTTAAACTCAATCATTTAATCTCCTAAGGTTTAATACATTGCTCTTCCTGATTTAGTATCCTTAACTACTTCCTGTATTGAATCCCAATGTTCTACAATTTTTCCATTTTCATCAAATCTAAAAAAATCCATAGTAATATACTCTTTATTATCAGGTTCTCCCCAAGTTTGATGAGTGTGCAATGCCACAAGATTATCCTGTTCAACTGCACGAATAAACTCTACACTCTTAATAGGATACTCTCTTTTCATTCTTTCAAAATATTCTATAAATCCCTCTTTACCGTCTGCAACTACAGGGTTATGCTGTAAATATTCATCTCCTACATACAACTCTACTGCCTTTTTAGGTTCTCCATTAAAAGCTGTTTGATAAAAACTAATCGCTTTTTCCTTATTACTCATATTTCCTCCCTATTATAATTTAATCCTTACCCTATCTATCCTATTTTTATCCATTTTCTCCACAATAAGTTTTGTTGTACCTTGAACATAGGAATCTCCTACTTTTGGTATATAATCTAATCTTTCAATAATAAAACCACCTATGGATTCAAAGTTGTCAGAGTAAAAGTCTGTTCCTATCTTCTCATTTAAATCATCAAGCCTCATAGAGCCGTCTACAAGATATTCTCCCTTATCAACTTTTACAATCTCATCTTCCTCTGCCTCATCAAACTCATCTCTTATTTCTCCGACTATTTCCTCAATCATATCTTCAATAGTAATCATTCCGGCAGTTGCACCATATTCATCAAGTACAATCACAATATTACTAAACTTATTTCTCATATCAAGCATTAACTCTGTAATCTTCTTTGACTCATAAGTAAAAAGTACAGGTCTTAAATGCTCTCTTAAATTAAATTTTTCCTTATTTTCAATCAAAAATAAGTCTTTTACATTTATTATGCCTATTACATTGTCAATGTTTTCTTCAAATACAGGCATCCTAGTAAATAACTCTGCTTTTATGACTTCAAGTAACTCATTATAGCTTAAATTTACATTTACAAATGTCATATCAATTCTAGGTATCATTATGTCCTTTGCAACCAACTCTCTAAAATCAAAGACATTATTAATCATCTTTCTTTCTTCATTTTCAAGTATGCCCTCTTCATGGCTTACGTCAACTATTGTTCTAAGCTCATCCTCTGTAATAATGTCTTTCTTTTCATTCATATTCTGACCTAAAATTCTTATAAAAAATCCTGATGCTATATTAACAACCTTTATTACAGGAGTCATAATAAACATTAAAAAGTAAATCGGTCTTGCATACAAAAATGCTATCTTTTCAGCACTTTTAGTAGCCATAGTTTTAGGTGTAATCTCTCCAAAAATAAGTATTAAAATCGTAAGTATACCTGTTGCGACTCCTACCAAATTATTTCCAAATATCTTTATTGTAAGAGTGGTAGCAAGTGCTGAGGCTGAAAGATTAACAATATTATTGCCTATGAGTATTGCTGAAATCATTCTATCTGAATCATCTTTTATTTTAAGTAATATCTTTGCAGTAGCATTTCCCCTTTCTGCTAACCCCCTTAGCTTAATTGAATTTACTGTAATAAGTGCTGTTTCTGCTGATGAAAAAAATGCTGACATAGTAAGCAGTGCTATTAATAAAATTAAACTTGCTAAATCTGAACTTTCCAAAATTCCCCTCACTCAAACTCTACTAATTCTCTTTTTTAATAATTGAAAATATAGTTCCTATAACAACACCTATAAGTATACAAATATCTCCAATATTAAAAACTGTTTCCTTTATCCTCTTTGGTACAAACTTATTAAAACTAAAATAATCTACCACATATCCCCTTGTAAATCTATCTATAAGATTACTTGCAGAGCCTAAAATCACAAATGATAATGCAAGCCTCTTAAAAAAATTTCCCTTTACTTTAAATTCCTTTTTTGCTAACTTATATTTTCTTTTTTGATTTGATAGTAAATATAATACTTTTTTTAGTAGAGCAAATAAGTTTTCAAAACTTCCTATTGTCAACATGCACCATTTAAAAAATAAAACTATTGTAAGAAGTAAAGGTAAAAACATAGTAAAGAGCTTATTATTTTCAAACATTCCATAGGGCAAGCCATAATTATGATATTTTTGAATTTTAATTATTTTATTTTTCCCAATATATTTGGGAAATTTATCATCAGGCATGTCATCAATTTCTTTTTTAAATATCAAGTCCAATAGTAAAAGCATACTACCTCCTAAACTCAATTCCGGGGCCTGATTTATTTTCTAAGAAGTCCTTTGTAATTATAACCCTGCCAATAGACTTGTCCTTTGGTATTTCATACATTATATCAAGCATAAATTCTTCAATAATAGATCTTAATGCTCTTGCACCTGTTTTTCTATCAATCGCCTTTTTTGCAATCCATTCTAGGGAATCATCTGAAAATACAAGTTCTACTTCATCAAGCTCTAAAAGTCTTTTATACTGCTTTAAAATAGCATTTTTAGGTTCTTTCATAACTTTTTTAAGGTCTTCTACTCCAAGCCTTGACAATGAAACTATAATCGGCAGTCTACCTATAAATTCAGGTATCATTCCAAACTTTCTTACATCATCTGTATTGACATACTTATATAAATCTTCCTCATCATATTTATCTTTTAACTCAGCATTAAAGCCCATACTTGATTTTTTTGTAAGTCTTTCTTTGATAATACCCTCTATATCCGGAAATGCACCACCACATATAAATAAAATATTATCTGTATTTACAGTTACAAGTGGCGACATTGCATTTTTCTGATTTGAGCCTACCGGCACTTCAACCCTACTTCCCTCTAATAGTTTTAGAAGTTCTTGTTGCACGCTCTCTCCACTTACATCTCTTGTACTTATACTCTTTTTCTTTGCTATTTTATCAATTTCATCAATAAAGACTATTCCACACTCTGCTCTTTCTACATCATTGTCTGCTGCAAGCAAAAGTTTTGATATAACACTTTCAATGTCATCTCCTATATATCCTGCCTCTGTAAGTGAGGTAGCATCTGCAATAGCTAGTGGAACATTTAAAAGCTTTGCCAATGTCTTTACAAGATAAGTTTTTCCACTTCCGGTAGGGCCAAGCATCAAGATGTTTGACTTTTCAATTTGTGTTTTCTGACCCTCAAGGGATTCTTTAAGTTCTTTTACAGATACTACAAACTTTGACTTTTTCTTAAGCTCTCCCTCGCTATCATCATGTCTTTCAATATCTTTTAAAGATATAAAATTTTTATCTAAGAAAACTCGTTTATAATGATTATATACAGCCACTGAAATCACTTTCTTAGCCTTATCTTGACCTATTATAAATTCATCAAGCATTGACTTAATGACATGTGGAGGTGGAACATCTTTCATTTCAAACCTAGGTTTACTCTCCTCAGTTTTCTTTTTTATTTTATTCTTATCGCTATACTTAGGTTTTATAAAGTCCTCTACATTGGTTGACTTTAAATTCAGGTTCATAAAAGGCATATCCCTAAGTTTATTCATGTCAATGTTTCCATTTCCTAAGGTATCAAATGCCTTTTGCATACAATCATGACATATATCCATTCCACCCGGAAGTGAAACTAAAGCACCTGTTAAGCTTTCACTTCTTTTGCATACATAACAAATTTTCTCATATTTATCTGATACATTATTATTCTGATTATTAGAATTACTTTTATTATTATTGTTTTCCATTCAGTTCCTCGTATTATAAAATATATTAATAATCCGGCTAAAACTTTCACTTAGTCAAATTATTATTACATTCTATCACAATACCTCAAAAATATGAAGATATTACATAACAGAAAGAGACATTCACTAATATTTTGTGATGTCTCTTTCTTATATCTCTGGATCCATTGGTTCATACCTACCGTTTCTACAAATTTTATACGGATAACTCTACATCAATCCAATCTTTATTCAGTTGTACTTTGACCTCTAAGCTGACTTCTTGTCCGAAACCACTATTGTCATCTGACTGCTTTTTAATTCTATCATATATTTATATAATAACTAATCTATATCCTACATACAATTTATATAATCTATTTATTTATTTCTGAAGGTAGTGTTATATGGGAATCTTATGTAAAATCTTTTAAATCAATACTATCAAATATGTGAATTACAAAAAGCTTAAATTAAATTTTCGGAATCTACACTTACATCTATATCAAACTCTACCGAGTATTATATTTTTTTATTTTTCACCATGTAATTTGTCTTTCACTTTTAACTTTCTATATAGTACCATACTTAACATAAACTTCTATATAGTCTTTTCCTTATCTGTCAATTCAGCCTCTTTACTTCAATGATTTTCTTGTGATAATGTAATCTCGTAACAAAAACTAAACTTAACAAATTACACCTTACTAATGCTCTTATTTCTTAGCTTTATTTCTTAATCTTGAATATCTATACTTAGTATAATACTGAATTATATTTAAAATACTCTAGCCATGAACTATCTCTTATTTCACTAAAAAATACAAATATCAAAAAATATAAATATCAAAGTGCAATTTATTATAATCCCTTACCAACCGTCTATAACAATAGACAATCAACAACACTTAACCTTATGGCTATTTAACTTATTTTAAATATTTTCATATTCTAAGTTAGCTAAAAAGTAAACTACAAGCATCTATTTTTCTCAGCTTATAAGTCTGTTTAAACTCTACTTAACCTCTACTTAACCTCTATACAACTAGCAACCAATCCCACTAGATGTACCGTTATTGAAACATTAAGTTTCATTCCTCTAATAGTATCTAATACTATAACTAAAATTATAAATACTATAAGTTATTTTAATACCTCTTACCTTAAATAATTGTATCTTAACACTTATATCTTAAATATTATCTTAGTCATTGTCTTCTTAGTACTTTAAAGGCTTGGACTCCTGATTAACGAATCAGTATACGCTAAAGTGTATTTCGGAGTGTACCCCCTTTCTATGGATTCCACTAAGGTGGTCTTTTGTAAGAAAGCTTTGGCCACTAACTAATAGAAATGATTGCCTTAATTAAAAGCTATTTATGTTCTCCTAATTTAATTACAAATGTAAGTAAATATAGATGGTGGAAAACTGTTTAAACCTTATTTAAAGACTCATTACTTATAGTAAAATAGCTCTGACCTCTTCTTACTCTTATAAAACGATTGTTTATCTTTAGATTATTTACACTACTCGCCCATATAGAAATAATGCTTATTCATATTCTAAGATAAACTAAAGAGGACATATAGTCGACTGATATGTACTAAAATAACTACAAAAACGAGTTTCGTACGCAAACTGTATATCTATATTACTTAATGGAGTCTTAGATATTGCTCCCTCTTATTTTCAGTAGTTATTTTTCTCTTGTAAGGCTATTATAGCACACTTTTAGATTAATGCAAGTATTATTTTAAGAAAATTTTGTCGAACTTTAGACAATATTGTGTTATTTTATGTTTTTAGATATATTAATTGTGTTAATTTGATATTCAATTCAAGCATTGTCAGTTTTATTTCTTGGAATTGATTTACTATTCTTAGTATCAAACAAAAAAAAATACTTTCATTCAAGACTTTTGTCCATTCTGAAAGTATTTTTTTCTTTATTCATTTTCTTTAAGTAATAATACAAGTTCTGTTTTATACATACGAAATAGTGTAAAGCTTGAGGCAATAGGCCCTATAAAAGTTCCTACCAATATACTTGCAATAAATATAAGTGCCATGTGCATTATATCAGGCTCTAAAAATGGTAGTTTAAGGGCTAAACTTATCGCAGGTGCAAAAAGCATTGCAATAACAAAACCTATCAAAGTCCCAAGTAATGCACCAACTACATTTATTATAAATACCTCACTTAAAACTATATCTCTTAGTTTTTTCTTGGTTGCTCCAAGTATTCTAAGTGTTGCAAACTCTCTTTTTCTTTCCTTTATAGAAAAGTTATACACTATTGAAAGAACTAAAAATACCATAATCCACAATACTGCTATAAGTATATACACATAGACTAAAATATTCCTCATATTTGAGGATACTTCTGACATCATATTTTTAGAAAGTAAAGCATATATTCCGTCAGGTTTAAGCTCAGTCCTTATTCTATTAAGCACTACCATAGGATCTGCACCCTTATCAATCTTAACCATAACTGAGGATATAAGATTGTCATTGTTTGATATTGGGGAATTAAGTATCTTTTCATATTCCTTAGCTAACTTTCTAGTCTGTTCCATGCTCATAAAAACAGATTCATCAAAGCCCATACCTGTTTTGTCAAGTCTTGACTTAATCTTAAAACCTTGATTAAAAAACTTCACTTCAGAATTATGAGTTCCCTGTATATTATGTCCTACAATTATCTCATTATCAGCTAAGTTTTTTCCTACTTTTGAGGTAAGCCAAGCTCCAACAGTAAAGTCCTCTTTTAAGTCCACACCTATAATTTGAATTGGAAATGAACAACAACCTGCACTAAGTGTTGCCAGATATAGTTGTGGGCTTACTTTGTCAACTCCCTCTATTTTTGCTACCCTATCTTTTATGCTTGCATCAAAGAAAAAGCTGTTTGGTTCTCCTCTAAGTATAGCTCCTGTAATATTACTATCATACCCCTCCGGAACTACTATTATATCTGCTCCCATTCTGTTTGAGAGCGAGTTTAAGCCATTTTTAAGACTTAAAATAAGAAAGCTACTTAAGAATATTACAAAACATAAAACTGCTGTAAGTAAAATCATTGGAAATGACCTTGTGGGCTTGTTTTTTATATTCTTTTTTGCTAGACCTAATGTATCTAAATTACTCACATTTACTCCTTACTTTGCACTTTCAAGTGCATTTTTTACTGCCTCTTTAAATGCAACATTGGACATTGTAGCTCCACTAACTGCATCTACTTTTTCTATATCCTGAGTTTCAATAAGCTTAGGACCATAAGTAGCAGTACCTACTAAGGAATTTTGTGCTTGCTTATATAAGCCCTCATTGTTAGTATCTTTACCATAATCCTTGTCTTTTTCTTTTCCCTCGCCGTTTAAGTTTTGAACTTTAACATTGGTAATTGCTGAATCTTTTACTTCGATTTCAACCTTTATCATGTTACCTCGCTCATCTTTTGTACTTTCTCCATTGTAAGTACCGTCTTTATAAGTAATTTTCTCACTTTGAGCTGAATTAGACTTAGAATCTGAATTGTTATTTCCACAAGCTGATACAGATAAACTTAAAACAAACATTGCTACTAAAATACTCTTTTTCATAAATAAACCTCCTTAAATTTATTAAATTAAAAAGTTATATAAAGCTCTTAAGTCTATTATCTACATTTTGTAAATCCACTACAGGTCTTGTTCTCTTTTTCTTTTCTTCCTTGCTAATTCTACCATGGTCAAGAGTGATAAGCCTTTCTGCCTCATCTCCTACTTCAGGGTCATGTGTAACCACAATAATTGTACTTCCTGCATTATGCAACTTTTCAAAAATATCCATAACTATAAATTCATTTTTTTCATCTAAGTTACCGGTAGGTTCATCTGCTAAGAGTAAACTTGGGTGATTTATTAATGCTCTTGCAATACATACTCTTTGTTGCTCTCCACCTGATAATTGATTAGGTAAATGCTTTGCTCTGTCAGAAAGACCTACTGCCTCAAGTGCAGCCATAGCCTCTTCTTCATCCGGCATTGAATGATAATATTGTGCCATCATTACATTTTCCAATGCTGTAAGATAATTAACAAGATGAAATTGTTGGAATATAAGTCCTATTTTATCTCGTCTTATTTCAGTAAGTTCATTTGCAGAAAGCTTTGAAATGTTTGTTCCGTCAAGTATTACCTCTCCAATAGAAGATTTATCCATACAACCTATAATGTTCATCATAGTAGTTTTTCCACTTCCTGACGGTCCCATTATTGCAAGCCATTCGCCCTTTTCTACATTTAAATTTATATTATCAAGTGCCTTAAGCTCTCCATATATCTTAGACACATCTTTTAATGTTAATATATCCATTTTTACTCTCCTCTAAGAACTAATGCCGGTTCTACATCTACTGCTTTACTTACCGGATACAAGCAGGCTAGAACAGTTATAATTACGGATACCAAGATTGTAACAGGAACTAAAGGCCATAGAAATGATACTTTTCTTGCAAATACACTTATACTTACTTGCAAAGCAAATATATATCCAAATACTACTCCAAGTCCCCCTCCTATTATTCCAAGCACTACTCCTTCTCCTAAAAAGTCAGAAATAACTCCTTTATTTGATGCACCTAATGCCTTTTTAAGTCCAATTTCTTTTCTTCTTTCAGTAACTACTGCCATCATTGTAGTAGATACGCATATCATCATAATAAATAATACTATTGCAGTTACTATCCATACTAAAGACTGTAACTTTCCAAGTACAAAATCTTGTGATTGAGTAACTCTTCTTACAAGTCGTGGAGTAAGGTTTGTATTTTGGCTTGCAATATCCTTTGCAATTACCTCAAGTTCTTCTTGATTTGCCTCAATACTACATTCAACTACATCATATCCTGTTTCGCCTATTATAGAAGTTAAATCCTCAAGACTCATAAAAATAAGTTGTTCTTCCTTTCCACCTGTAGTTACTATTCCTGCTACTATAAACTCGGCAGTGGCATCATCTCCACCATTTAACTTAGGTGTTACAAGGTTTATTTTCTTTCCCACTGATAAATCAAGTGCCTTTGCAATTTCATTTCCTACAAGCACTTCTCTTGTCTCGTTAGGCCATTCTCCATTTACAAGCCAATAAGGACTACTTGTCTTTGCTCCCTCCAAATCAGTTGCAGCTATGATATAAGGTTGCTCATTTATTTTTGTATTTTGATAAATGTAGGGTGCAATACCTACTCTTTTTTCCTTTGGTATAATGCTTTCTATACTTTCAAGTTGCTTTGTATCTATCTTTTCGCCATTTCCATTTGGAATTATAAGCATATTTGCTCCATAGGAACGAAATGCCTTTCCTAGCTGATTTGGTATATCATAATAAATAGTTACTAAGCCTGAAAGAATTGTTGCTCCTACTGCTATTGCAAGGAGTGCAGTAATCATTCTTGACTTTCTTCTTGAAAGAGAGGCAAGTACCATTTTCAAATACATATTTCTCTTTTCCATATTTCCACCTATCTTCCATGCAATACTTCTGTTGGATTGAGATTAAGTAAATATCTTATAGCAGGTATACTTCCGATAAGTGTTACAAGTAAAATAAGTACTGTAACTATTGGAATTACCATAGGAGCAGGGTCTATAGCTGAACCAAATACTCTAAAGCCTATAATCTGAGTAAGCCCAAGACCTACAAAATAACCTACTATCGCTCCCATTATTCCTGTCAGCATAATCTCCGTCAGCATAATACCTATAATTCTTGTATTACTTGCACCTACTGCCTTTTGTAAACCGATTTCAGTTCTTCTATCCATAACAGAGGCAGTTACAAGATTTGAAATACCAAGTGCAGAACCTATAAGACTTAATGCTGTAATAAGTATCATTAAAAGAGTGGTCTTATTTAAAATGTCTCCCTCAGACTCTGCTACCTGTCTTATTGGCTTTGCCACTGAATCTGTTATAACTTCTTGAATTTGATAACATATTGCACTTACATAAGCTGTACAATACCATACTTCCCACTCTTTTATTGTAAGAGAAAGTGGGTTTCTTGCCGCCTTTCTTGCAAGTTCATTATCAGGAGTAGTTAATGCACTTACTTCAATACTATTTACAACATTTGTTTTACCTGCAAATTCTTGTGCAAGTTTAAGAGTTGTGTATATATAAGAATCTTCATCACTTCCTGACTCATATATTCCCTTAATTTTAAGCTTTTTAGTAAGATTTTTTCCCTTTATTTCAAGTTCATCTCCTACTGAATAACCATTTCTAGTGGCATACAAAGAACCAAGCATTACAGCCTCATCATCATCTTTTAGCCATTCTCCTGTTATTGTCCACCAGTTTTTTAGATTAATCATACCTGTATTAAGTTCTTCTCCGGTGTCCAAACTCATGTGATGAGCATACCAAGTTCCAACCATTTTTACTTTTGTAGAATCTGAATTTACAGTAACTCCTGTATTAAAATAAGGTGTATAGTCTACAATGTTAAATGCCCAAAATATAGTCTTTATCTTTCCAAGTTCATCTTCTTTTAAATATTTATTTGTTTCAGTGTCATCATTTGACATACCATATATATCATCTAGTAATGATGCCTCTTTTGCAACTACATTTATATTTGCACCATAAACCTTAAGTTCCTTATTTACCTTATCTCCTACACCTATCATAGTGTTAAGCATTGCAGTAGAGAGGCCTGCTCCAAGTGCTATTGTAAATGCAATCATAAACATTTTTCCTCTTTGTCTGAATAACGCTCCGATTATCATTCTAAAAAACATACTCTATCCTCCACCTACTTAAAAACATAAGATAGATTATCTAAAACCTTTGTTTCTATCTTTATTTTTTTGTCATGTACCTTATATTCAAAAGGTATAGGATTGCAACCACCCTTAAATCCTATTGTTCCTTTATTCATAACAACATTACAGAGTTTACAAAATACTTGATCATTTTTTTCATAATATCCACTAGGTCCACAAATATCACAAGCATCAAGTCCGACACCATAAGACCCTTCCGATTTCTTTATTATTATAAATCTAACTTCTTTTCCATCGCTTGCCTTGTATAAATATCTATGTAAATGTCCGTCTTCCAAACTTTCAAGTGTAACCTCTATCATTCCGTTTTCCAAACTATAATTTTCAGGTGCTGACAAAGGTACTTCTCTATTTGCATAAGTTTTTAGTACTGAAAGTGATAAAATGTTTACAATCATTACTACAAGGAAAAATTGTGCTAAATGTCTTTTTCTCCTCATGTTGTATACAATTTTCCTGTATTCTGCATTGTTCCTATAAGTTTCAATAATCTTTATATTTTTAGCCCAAAGTATTATCGGAGATATAGCTAAAATAGCCATTACAGCAAAATCAAAGTATTTTGAATTATTAGTAATAAAAGCAATTATTGAAAAAAGTAAGCTGTTTTTAGGTATTGCACCTGTTGAATAGAGTCTCGTAACAATTACATTAAACTGACCAATAGACCTTATTGCTAAACTTAGTATAAGTATAAATTTAAGTTTATTTGCCTCAAGTTTCATTCCTGTTTTATATATTACAATTACAGACAATATTACCATAATAATAGCAAGTATAAATCCTATAACTCTGAATAATACTATTGTACTTACAACACTTTCTCCATAATATACAAATGAATCTATTTGTTGGAAAAATGACGGCATATAGTAAAAAAATGAAAAAATTACATAAGCCGAAAATGCTACACTTAAAACATTTTCAAATAATATTTCATTTTTAGCTTTAAGTTTATTTTCTAAAATAATTATTATAAATATGAGTAATGTTGAAATCACAACAGGTATCATACTGTAATAACTGAAATTTGCTCTATTTATAAAATTTGGTATATTTCTTACATAAGTAGAAATTAATGCACTAATAAGACCGACTATTATAGATGCACCTAGTACATAAGCTTTTTTCTTGGGGTTAGTTGTTCTATAATATGCAGTCAACATTGCTAAAATCAAAGGAAAAGTTATAATCTGTTCCATTGTCTTTATAAATATCTTTAAAATGTCTATCGCCTCCAATCTGAAAATGATAAAGCATAATTAAGGCTGCGACAAAACAACGATTTGCCCCAGCCTCGATTATAAATCTACAACTATTTAGATTCTTATGATAATTTTACCACTGTGGACCTGCCCACTCAAAATCATCCCATTCAGCTACAAGAGGTTCTGTCCAGAATCTTCCTGTTACACCTGTTTCAGGGTCTGTATGTAATAGATACTCATTTCCCGGAGGTGCAATTTCAAACTTAACTTTATATTTACCTACACCGTCCTCAAACTTAATGTTTGCACCATAGTGTGGACCGTCAGATGCGTTCATAGGCATGAATACAAGTTCTTGAACCTTGTCTGAACCCTCTTTTTGAATATATGCCTTAACCTTTAACCAAGGAACAAAATCTCCCTTACCATATCCAAGAGTTGTTCCCTCTTGTGATGCTGAAATATCAGCCTCGATATGTGCATCTGAATCAGCCTTTGCTAAACTGTTTCCTGCAGGCTCCATATCTACCGGTTGGAAATATACACCACTTACAATAAGTGGACCTACTTCTATTTCATCACCAATAGGATACTCTGTAAAACCTGTACCGATGTCAGCAGCATCTGCTTTGCTCTCCTCAGCCTTAGTTGTTTCCTCGGCTTTGGTTGTTTCTGCTGCCTTTGTAGTTTCCTCAGCTTTAGTTGTTTCTTTAGCCTTGGTAGTTTCTGCTGCCTTTGTGGTTTCTGTCTTTGCACTTGGACTACAAGCTGTAAATGCAACAGCTGCAAGCACTGCTAAAACAGATAACTTGATGTTTAAATTCTTCTTAAACATAATTAACCTCCCTTACTGACTCTTTTTCTCGAGTTCAGCTCTTTTTTTGTTGTTACTTTGCATGTGCAAAACAAATGATATTATTGCTATTATTAATAGAATAACCTGTGGAATAAGAGTTTCTACTCGGTCATATATACCAAGTAACTCAATAGTGAAACCATTCATAGCAGGAATAACAGTTCTACCTATAACATCAGCCTCCTGCAACTCAAATACTCCCTTTCCAATAAATGATATGCAAAGTATAAACATAAGTATACTTGTTGCCATAAAGAACGGTTTCAATGGTAGACGAACGCTTAATTTAGTAATTGCTATATATACTACTACCAATATAACAATCGCTACTCCAAGTCCTAACCACATGTGATATGGACTGTTTGAAATATTTGAACGCATACCTTGGAAGAATAATATAAGCTCTGCACCCTCTCTTGCAACTGCAAGGAAAGAGCTGAATACAAGAGTATAAACATTTCCCTTTGATATTGATCTATCTACCTGTGTTTTTATATAGCGTTCCCAAACTTCTGTTTCAGATTTTGAAAGCATCCAGTTACTTACATAGAAAAGTACTGCTGTTGCAAGAAACATTGTAATACCCTCAAAAATCTCTTGTGATGCTCCGGATTGTGCATCTCCTAAACTTGCAGAAAGCATATTAAAGCCCATAGCAAGAATTATAGAAAATACTATACCACCTAAAGCTCCTAAATAAACAGATTTTAAATACTTCTTATTATCAGTTTTAACTAAATAAGCTATAATAGCCGCTATAACAAGTATTGCCTCAAGTCCCTCTCTTAAAGTAAGACCTAATGCTGTGATAAAAGTTGTAAACTCCTGTCCTTGAGTACTTGTTGTTGTGCCTTTGTTATTGGTTGCAGATTTAGTTTCTTCTGCCGCCTTTGTTTCTTCTGTTTTTTGAGTACCAGCATCTGAACTTACTCCGTCGAGAGTATCGGCATCTTCATGGAGCATTTTGATAAGCTCCTTTGCCTCAGCCTCTACTTCCTCAGCTGTCTTACTATCAGAAATTGCTTTTTTAGTTGTGTAAAAGTGATGTTCAACATCTGAACCTCTACTTCCGGATATGGAAGTCATAACTGTTTTCTCAAAACCAAGTCTTTCATAGAATTTATAGTAGGCAGTATTTATTGAGTCCTTTGCCTCTTTTGCTTTACTAGCACCACCCTCTTTATAAATGTCCACTCCCTTTAAAATATGTTCTTCCATTGCCGTAGCAACTTCATTCCAGTTTTTATACTTTTTTGCATCAGTAGCATAAGTATTAAAACTATTGAGTATTAAACATAACACAGTAAATACAACAAATAAAATTTTGTTGTTTAGTAATCTTTTAGTTTTCATTTTTCCTCCCCATTTATTAATTTAGCATCTTGCATGCATAACACTCTATCATTTTCTCTAATTATATCTTCTTCATGAGTAACCATTATGATAGATGTGCCAAGTTCATGTACATTATAAAGAATTTTCATAATATCCTGTGTTGTACTTGTATCTAAATCGGAGGTAAGCTCATCAGCAACAATGAGCTTAGGTTCATTCATAAGTGCTCTTGCAAGTAAAACACGCTTTAGTTCTCCACCTGATAAAACCCTTGGAAACTCATCTTTTAAATTAAGAATACCCATTCTATCTAAAAGCATAAGTGCTTTCTCTTTTGCACTCTCATTTTTTTTATACAGATGATAAGGTAGTTCCACATTTTCAGCAACTGTAAGGTTTGGCAAAGTTCCTAAACTTTGAGGCACATATCCAATACTTTGATTTCTATATTCACTAAGCTTATTGTCATTATAATTGGAAATGTCTACTCCCTCAAAATATATACTTCCACAATCAGGCTTTAATACCCCTGCTATCATATTTAGCAAAGTGCTTTTACCACTTCCTGATTTTCCTTTAATATATAAAAGTTCCCCACTTTCAACACTAAAGCTTACATCTTCAACTGCAAAAAACTCCCTTGTTCCTCTGTGAAACTTCTTACCTATTGACTTTAATTCAAGTATGGGCATATTACTTCTTTCCTAGTTTATCTCTATTTAACACAAGATAAACAACATTTGCAATTATAAAAATACTGCTAAGTAAAATTACCATAGGCTTTGTGTGAACATTACAATCCATCATCGGATTACCACAAGTACCTAATATACTGATAGGTGTCATAAGTGTAAATATACCAACCACTATATTTGCTAAAATTAATCCTAAAACTGCTCCTGTGTTATTAAGATAAGTTGAAACAAAAAGTATAATTAATGCTAGTACTGCAATAGCTATACCTAAGTATACAACTGCCTCTCCCATCCAATGACATTTCATAAATGAACCGTCATGCATAGGAGCACAAACCGGAGCTAAATTTTTAGGTGTAAATGCTAAAAGCAAACCTAAAACAAGAAATATTACTGAAAAAATAATATCCAAGTTTTTTCTCTTACTAATCCCCTCGCTCATATAAATACTCCTTTAAAAATATCTAAAATATTAGTCAGCAACCTCTAAAGTTAGCAATTCCTAACCGTTCATAATTTTATCATATTATTAAAAATTATGTCAAGCGTATGAATACCAAAACTCTTTATATTTACTATAATCAAACTAAAAAATAAATAAATATAGGCTCAAGAATAGTAACTTTTCTATATAACTTTTATAACAGAATTTTTCTCAAACAAAATATTATATTAAAATTTATTTAAACTTTACTGTAAAGGTAACTTTTTATATTTTATCTGTAAAATACAACTTTTGTTATTTAAAAGTCAATTTAAATAATCTTTCAAAAAAGTTATAGTCCAATATTTAATTTTATAATAATACTACACAAACCTTTCCTCGTTTGTCTATTAACTTTGTTTTCCTCTGTCATAACAGAATTTTTTTTATGCACTTTAGAATTATTACTTGATTTTTTAGCACACATGATATAATATTATAAATAAAAGAAAGATTTTTGTAATTTTAAAAAAGGAGGTTGTTATGTCCTTCAGAAAAACTATAAAATTTTATATGATAGTTTTATCTAGCTTTTTATGTTTACTCGTACACTTTGGTTCAACCTCAATTATTTCATTTGCAAGCACCTTAACAGGTTGGCAAAGCAATGAAACTGATAGGTGGTTTTTATACGATTCAAATGGTACTCCTGTTACAGGTTGGCATGGAAAATATCATTTTAAATCTCAAGACATAGCAAATCTAGGTCTTATGGATTATGGTTGGTTAAATGATAATGGCAACACATATTTTCTAAGTACAGTGCGTGATACCACATTTGGAACTTATGTAACAGGTTGGCAATGGATAGAGGGATATTGTTACTACTTCTCACAAGAGGGCGTATTAATTAAAAATTTACCTAATGACTTAGATGGTAACTCTACTAATGAAGACGGTAAGTGGGTAGTTAATGGTGTTGTACAATATATAGAGGGTAAGGGTCTTAGTTCAAAAGTTAAAGAAGTACAAGGTTATATGCCTAATACATCTGAGGTAACTCGTGTACCTGAAAAGCCTTTAGACCCAAGTGATATTTCAGGTAATACTAATCAAAATAATGTAATATCACATACCTCAAAACCACAAGGGGAAAGAACTTCATCTCCTCTAAGTAACTATAAAGGTTCAAATACAGATGTTACTACAGGAACAGATACTAGCGGTACTCATATTATAGATGTACTTATTATTCAAGCAAAAAGTGGTGTTACAAGAGGTTATATTGAAGATTTAGTAGGTAGATTTAATGGTAAAATATCAGATACCTTTAATTCAATTAACAGTTATGTAATTAAGTTTTCAAATGTAGATACATTAGATAGACTTAAGGAAATTAAGAAACTTATTCAAAGTGATCCTAATGTATCAAGCGTAAATTTTGATACAGTATATACAACTCAGTAAAAGTTTATGAGCTTTTTGCATGAGCATGTTGCAAAGTAAAAGTGTTATAGTAACAGATTTTTAGCATATATTTTCCTATATTTCCAATTAACATGAGGGGGATTTTTTCGCCGACGGCGAGAAAATCCCCCTTGTATTAATTAATATTACACACTAAAATATATTCATGAATAACTTTGAACATGCAAGTCAACATGCAAGATAACATGTAAGATAAAGGAGATAAATATGATTAGTCCACCTTTTACTATAACAAATGCTATGATGAATTACATATCTTATATTTCTGAAAAAATAGGCAAAATAAATACTTTAAAAAATTTAGAATCTAAACCCTATCTTAGAAAAAATAATAGAATAAAATCAATTCATTCCTCACTTAAAATTGAGGCAAATTCATTATCTCTAACAGAAGTAAGAGATATTATTAATGGCAGACAAGTTTTAGGAGAACAAAAAGAAATTCAAGAAGTTAAAAATGCCTATTTAGCATACGAATTATTAGAAAGTATAAATCCTTATAACATTAATGACTTTAAAAAACTTCATGGTATTATGACAAAATATATTATAGAGGATTTTGGAAAGTTTAGAAGGGGCGAAGAGGGAGTTTTCAGTGGCGATACTTGTATATTTATAGCTCCACCTGCAAGACTTGTAAATGAATTAATGTATAATTTATTTAATTGGTTAAATGCAGAAAAAGATAATATACACCCACTGATACTATCTTCTGTTTTTCATTATGAACTTGTATTTATACACCCATTTTCTGACGGCAATGGCAGAATGGCAAGATTATGGCATACTGCTATACTTTCAAAATGGAAATCTATTTTTGCATATATACCTATTGAGAGTCAAATTGAAAAATCTCAAGATGACTATTATAAATCAATCTCAGCCTCTCACTCCGTTGGTAACTCAAATATATTTATTGAGTTTATGCTTAAACAAATAGACAGCATATTAGACGAGATAGTAAATCGTCCTTTTAAAGATGATATTAATATTAGTGAATATATAAATAAGTTATTAAATATAATGGAATATGATATTGCATATACTTCAGCTACTCTTATGGAAAAATTAGGTATTAAATCAAAGGACAGTTTTAGAAAAAATTATCTTAATCCTGCTATAAAACTAAACTTAATAAATATGACTATTCCTGATAAACCTACAAGTAAAAACCAAAGATATATAAAAAACTAGGGCATTGCCCTAGTTTATAGCCATTTCATTTTCTCTGTATCATCAGGTGCTATGTCTAAATCTCTTATATCAGTTACTAATGCCTTGCCTGTTAGGTTGGCTTTTCTTCTTTCTGCTCTTTTTTTCCTAATTAGCCTTGCCTCATATTTATCATATAAGAATATGGCAAGCTTAAGCATTAATAACAATACAAAAATTCCTAATATTACGATTATAGCATAGAAAATTACAGGGAATTTATTTTTTAAATTTGTTATATTCATAAGTGTAACACTTACAGCTTTTATAGGAGTGTTAATGCTTGTTTCTTCATTATTTTTAACTGAATCATCTACAAATATACTCTCTTCTGCACTTTCAGAACTTTCTTTATTTTCAGTTGTACTTTCATTAGTAGCTTGTGCTTGTGTATCTGAGCTTTCTCCTACTAAAACAACTGCATCTTCCTGTGCGGCTTTATTAGTATTTCCATACTTACTTAATAAATAAGTATGTCCTACATTTCTATCTCCAAAAGTATATTCAAGTCTTGCAATCGCATTACTTGGGTCTGAGGCATTAAGTTCATAATTTACAAGCCTATTTGTTTCACTTATATCAGAATCTTTAGGTAAGGAAATACTTCTACTATCATCAACTTCTAATATACTTCCCTTAGCTGTTTCACTCACTAAATCTACATTACTCATTATATCACTAAAGGAATTGTCAACTTCTGAAATTAAAACATTTTTAAAATTTGCAAAAGCAAAGTCTAATAGTGCCTTTGTATCCGAATAATGAGTCATGTGTCCATTTAAAATAACGGTTATAACTTTAAGTTTATCTCTTTCTGCATAGGTTACTAAAGTATTGCCTGCTAATGTAGTATATCCTGTTTTTCCACATATAATTCCCGGGTAATATGCAGCATTACTCCTTTTTAGCATTGCATGGTGAGTGTAAATAGTCTGTCCCTCCGGATAATTCTTAGATGCCGGTAAATCATAGAAAGTAGTAGAGTCAATTTCTACAAAAATCGGATTTTTGAAAGCCTCTCTCGATATTAAGGCATAATCATAAGCTGTTACATAATGATTTGGGTCATTTAATCCACTTGGATTTACAAAATGGGACTCAGTGCAACCTAATGATTTTGCTTTTTTATTCATAAGCTCTGCAAATGCCTCAATACTTCCTGCACAATGTTCTGCAAGTGCATTGGCAGCCTCATTTGCTGACTTTAATAATAAAGCATAGAGTGCATCTCTGACTGTTATAGTATCTCCCACTTCAAACCCTGCATTTGATGAACCATTTTCCACATTGTGAACTGCATTATGTGAAAACGTTATCTGCTCATTTAAATCACAATTTTCTATTACTAACAAGGCTGTAAGTATCTTTGTTATACTTGCAGGAAAATATTTTGTATTTATATTCTTCCCAAATAAAACTACACCTGAGTCTGCATCCATAAGTACAGCACCGTCAGACTCCACACTCACAGAGCTTGGCCATTCAGTTGTTGCAAATACTTCTATGCTATTAATTTTTATAGGTAAATAATTATACATTACAAGCATAATTACGGCTAGTATTCTGCCTAATAACTTCTTCATTTACAATCTCCATAACTATTTCTTAAATTTCCCATTTATTAAGATCTATTCCCTTTTCCATTATTTTTCTTTCTTCTAATTTTCCTTATCCTTTTTTTAGCAATAAGCTCTTTTTTTTCTCTTAATTCAAGTGCCGACTTCTCATCAACTAATTTTACAGTTTTAACAGCATAAACACTATCGTCCAAGGTACTCCTAACTCTTATCTTTCCCTTGACATACCCATGAACTGGGCAAAACGCAAGACAATGATAAATCTTAGAATTTGAAGTATTAAACCAGTGAATTTTTTTTCTAAGTTTCTTTTTACATTTAATACATGTTATTGATTTTAAATTTTTATTTTCAAGTAGTTCTTCTTTAGTATCATAAGCCTTAGAAACATATTTGTTATAATTAGGAAATTCAATAAATACTTCTTCTCTGACATCTTCAGGCAATCTATGATAATCCATAGATTGATAGCCGGATACAGAAAAGAAGTCCATTTTTTTCATAACAAGACTAGAATAAAAAGCATCTTCAAATGCATCATGAAATGGTTTATTAATAACAATTCCCATTTCAAAAACTGCCTTATCGAGAGGTGCTTTTACATCAGTCCCCTTTCCCTGTGATATGCTATATAACTTTTGTAAGTCATAATAAAAAAATGGAAATGGAAATGGATTTTTAACTTCATGATAATCCATATTTCTTTGTAATTCTAGTAAATCAAGTGTCCCCCAAGTGCAAAAATAAGGTTCTTCATTTCCTTTATAGACCCATTTAAAAAACTCTTTCATTACTCTTTTAAATGGCTTACCGTATCTTAGTAAATCCTCTATTTTTAAATCAATAACTTCTTTTATTCTATAATGTATTCTTTTGTAAACAACCGGCTTTACAAGACTTTTAAATTCACCTATCTTATTAAGCTTTTCATCAAGTTTTACTGCACCTATCTCTATGATTTCCATAGGTAAACTAGGTACAGATAATTCCTTACCGTCAGGGCATTGATTCCATTCAAGGTCAAGCACTATGTATGTATTCATAGACAACCTTTCCAAAGATTTAATATGCTTGTAAGATGCTTGCCTAACTTTAGAATTTTCTAAATCTTTGATACCTTGAATCTACTAATTCCATTTTATCTTTATTTATATATCTCTCAAGCCAATCTAAAATTTCATAAAGTATCTTACTGCTTGTATCTTCTATTTTTTTTACACTTGCAGGTTTATCTTCATAGATAATCTTTTCTATGACCCCAAGCTCTAATAAATTTTCAGCTGTAATCTTCATATTTTCAGCTGCTACCTTACATTTTTTTGCATCTTTATAAAGTATTGATGCAAAACCCTCAGGAGAAAGAATTGAATAAATAGAATGTTCAAGCATCCAAACTTCATCACTTACCATAAGCCCTAACGCTCCACCACTTCCTCCTTCTCCTATTACAATACTTAATATAGGAACTTTCAAGGCACTCATCTCAAATAGATTCCTTGCTATTGCCTCTCCCTGTCCTCTTTCTTCTGCCTCAATCCCACAAAATGCTCCAGGTGTATCTATAAAGCATATTATAGGTCTATTAAACTGTTCTGCCTCTTTCATAAGTCTTAGTGCTTTTCTGTATCCGTCAGGAGATGACATACCGAAATTTCTAAGCTTATTTTCTTTTAGACTTCTACCTTTTTGCTGACCGATTACAGTAACAGGTTGACCTGCTAAAGATGCTATTCCTCCAACTATTGCACCGTCATCATAGAAATATCTATCTCCATGTAATTCTAAAAAGTCCGGAAAAATTTTTCTTATATAGTCTAATGAAGTAGGTCTTTCACTATTTCTTGAAATCAACACACTATCCCAAGCAGTATATTTCTTAGCTTTTTTAACTATTTTTTTCTCAGGCAAAGCTCTTTCTTGTGGCTTAAAAGAGTTATCTTTTTTGTGTAATCTAATTATCTCTGAAAGTACATTTTTTTGATTTTCTCTTGGTACAATCATATCTACAAAGCCATGTTCAAGTAGAAACTCTGATTTTTGAAAGCCCTCAGGTAATTTTGTGCCTATGGTTTGTTCTATAACTCTAGGCCCTGCAAAACCTATAAGTGCATTTGGTTCTGCGACTATAATATCTCCAAGCATTGCAAAAGATGCTGTAACACCACCTGTTGTAGGGTCAGTTAGGACAGATATAAATAGCTGTCCACTATCTTTTAGTTTCTTTAAAGCTGCTGAAGTTTTAGCCATTTGCATAAGAGAGATTATTCCCTCCTGCATTCTTGCTCCCCCTGAACAAGCATATATAATTACAGGCAAGTCCTCTTCTATGGCTCTTTCAATCATGTAAGTTATCTTTTCTCCTACATTATGTCCCATTGAACTCATCATAAATCTAGCATCACAAACTCCAATGGCTGCATCATAACCATTAATTTTTGCTCTACCTGTAACTATTGCCTCATCTAATTTTGACTTCTCTTTTGCAGCATTTATCTTTTCTTCATACCCCGGAAATTCTAAAGGGTTTGAAATAGGCATTTTACTATTCCATTCTTCAAAACTTTCCAAATCACATATCATCTCAATTCTTCGATATGCATGTACTCTAAAATATCCATTACACTTAGGGCAAATATAAAAGTTACTTTTTACGTCATCTACATAAATTACTGAATTACATTTCTTACATTTTCTCCAAAGTCCTTTTGGAGCCTCAACACTTCTATCCTTTGAACTTCTAGCACTCTCTATACGAGTATAAGTCTTTTTAAACATTCCCTCAAGCATCTTTTTCCTCCTAAATACTACTATTTCTTAAGATACTTACTGAAATATTTTTCAATAAAATGCGTATCTGTATCGCCACTTTGATAAGCCTCATGATTTATAATGTCATATTCAAAATCTATATTTGTTTCAGGCCCTTCAATAACTATTTCTCCAAGTGCACTTCTCATTTTGGAAATTGCCTCATCTCTATTACTTCCATGTACAATAAGTTTTAAAAGCATGGAATCATAGTTTGGTGGGATTTTATAGTCATTGTAAATGTGAGAGTCAATCCTAATACCATTGCCCCCCGGAAGATGAATATTAGTTATTTTTCCCGGTGAGGGAGCGAAATTTTTTTCAGGATTTTCTGCATTAATTCTACATTCTATTGCATGACCTTTTATTGAAACATCTTTTTGGCTTATCCTAAGTTTTTCTCCCATAGCCACTCTTATCTGCTCTTTTATAAGATCAAAGCCTGTAACCATTTCAGTAACAGGGTGTTCTACTTGTATTCTTGTATTCATTTCCATAAAATAGAAATTCTTATTTTTATCAAGTAAAAACTCTATTGTTCCTGCATTTTCATAATGCACTGCCTTAGCAGCCCTTATCGCAACATCTCCCATTTTCTTTCTAAGTCTTTCATCAAGTGCAATAGACGGAGATTCCTCAAGCACTTTTTGATGTCGTCTTTGAATTGAGCAATCTCTTTCCCCAAGATGAATTACATTTCCATGGCTATCAGCTAAAACTTGAAACTCTATATGCCTTGGATTTTCTATATACTTTTCAACATACATGGAATCATCAGAAAAACCTTTTAGAGCCTCATTTTGTGCATTTATAAATTTCTCTTTAAAATCCTTTACACTCCTTGAAACTCTCATGCCCTTGCCACCACCTCCAAGTGCCGCCTTAATCATCACCGGAAAGCCTATTTTTTTAGCCTCTTTTAGTGCAATGTCTACATCTTTAAGCTTATCTTCACAACCTTTTATTATTGGGACTTTATTAAGCATCATAGTTTTTCTTGCCTCTGCTTTATCTCCCATTTTAGCCATGATTTCACTGCTTGGCCCAATAAATTTGATATTACACTCTTTACAATGTTTTGCAAACTTTGCATTTTCAGATAAAAAACCAAATCCAGGGTGTATTGCATCTGCTCCTATGGCAATAGCTGCTGAAAGTATTCTCTCCATAGCTAAATAACTCTTATTAGAGGGAGCCTCTCCTATACATATTGCCTCATCTGCAAGTAATGTATGCAAACAATCTCTATCTGCCTCTGAATAAACAGCTACACTTCTTATTCCCATTTCTCGGCAGGCTCTTATAATGCGAACTGCAATTTCGCCTCTATTTGCAATCAGAATTTTCTCAAACATTAAACCCTCCACTAGCCAATCATAAATGTAAGTTCTCCGATAACTGCAATCTTATCATCTACACTGGCAATAGCTTTTCCTACGCCTACCGGACCTTTCATTTTTATTATCTCACAACTTAATTTAAGTTTATCTCCGGGTACTACTTTTTTCTTGAATTTAACATTATTAATTCCACCGAAAAATGCTATCTTCCCCTTGTTTTGTTCAAGAGAAAGAATTGCCACTGCTCCTGTTTGTGCCAAAGCCTCAACAATTAAAACTCCCGGCATTACAGGTTCACTTGGAAAATGTCCTGCAAAAAAATTCTCATCATAAGTAACAGCCTTATATCCTACTGCACTCACTCCCGGTTCATAGCTTTCAATATAATCTATGAGTAAAAATGGGTGTCTATGTGGTATAATTTCCTGTATTTCCTTAATTCCTAAACTCTTGGACATATCTTTTCTCCTATTAAGTATATAACTTAACCTACTCTAAAAAGTGGCTGACCATATTCTACAACTTCTTCATTTCCTATTAAAATTTCTTTTATTACTCCGTCAAACTCGCTTTCAACCTCATTCATAAGTTTCATAGCCTCTATAATGCCGACTATTTGACCTTTTTTAATGCTATCTCCAACTTTTACAAAAGGTTCTTCCTTTGGTGAGGCCGCCAAATAAAATGTACCTACAAGTGGAGAAGTAATTACCTTATCACTTCTAATATCCTCTATAGCTTTAGGTACAGCATTTAGATTTTGTGAAAATGTATTTGAGGAAACAACATTTGATAATTCATTTTGATTTGGACTTGGTACATTGGAAGTATTAATAAAAGCTGTTTGATTTTTTCTTATAGCAATCTTTTCGCCATTACTACTTACATATTCAACTTCGTCTATATTGTTTTTATTTACAGCCTCCATAAGTAGTATTATTTCATCAATCTTCATCTAAATACCTCTTAAATACAATACTTGAGTTATGTCCTCCAAAACCTAGTGAATTGCTGATTGCAACATTTACAGGTAAGCTAACTCCACTTCCTTTGCAGTAATCTAAATCACATTCTTCATCTTCATTGATAAGTCCTACTGTTTGATGAACAAAGTTATCTTGAATTGACTTAATACATACAACTGCCTCTACTGCACCTGCCGCTCCAAGCAAATGACCTACCAAAGATTTTGTTGAGTTTATTTTGACTTTTTTTGCATGCTCTAAAAGTGCAAGCTTTATTGCCTTTGTTTCAAATATATCATTATGATGAGTGCTTGTTCCATGTGCATTTACATAATCAATATCACTTGGTTTAAGTCCTGCATCTTCTATTGCATACTTCATCGCCATAGCTGCACCTGAACCGTCCTCAGCAGGAGAAGTTATATGATAAGCATCACATGTAGAACCATAGCCTACTATCTCTGCATATATCTTTGCTCCTCTTTTCTTTGCATGCTCAAGTTCCTCAAGAACTAAAACAGCCGCCCCCTCTCCCATTACAAAACCGTTTCTGTCTTTATCAAATGGAATTGAGGCTCTTTTTGGATCATCTGAAGTACTTAATGCTGTAAGTGCTGAAAAACCTGCAACTCCAATCGGACAGATACTGCTTTCTGTTCCTCCTGCAAGCATTACTTCTGCCTCTTTGTATACAATACTTCTAAATGCCTCTCCTATTGAATGAGTTCCTGTTGCACAAGCAGTTACAACATTTATATTTTTTCCTTTTAGTCCATAGGCAATAGCTACATTTCCTGCTGCCATATTTGAAATCATAAGAGGTACTAAAAGAGGTGCTACTCTACTTGGCCCTCTCTTTTGTAACTTATCACATTCTCTTTCTATGGCTTGTAAACTTCCTGTTCCCGAGCCTATTGAAACTCCTATTCTAAAAGCATCTTCATTTTCAAGATTAAGCCCTGAATCCTCAAGTGCCTCTTTACTTGCAGCAACTGCAAATTGTGAAAATGCCTCCATTCTCTTAGCAGCCTTAGCGTCCATATAGTTTGTTGCACTAAAGTCTTTCACTTCTGCTGCAAGTTTAGCCTTATAATCAGTAGTATCAAAATATGTTATTGGTGCTATACCACATTTGCCCTCTTTACATGAATCCCAAAACTCTTTTACATTTAAACCAATAGGTGTTATTGCTCCAAGTCCGGTTATAACTACTCGTCTTTTCATACAATCTCCTTATTTATGCCATTCCACCGTCTACACTTAAAACTTGACCTGTAATATAATTTGCATCATCACTTGCTAAAAATACCACTGTATTTGCTATATCTTCAGGTTGTCCCATTCTATTCATAGGAATACTTGAAAGTATAGTTTGTCTTACCTTGTCTGATAAAACTTTAGTCATATCGGTATCTATAAATCCCGGTGCAACTGCATTTACAGTAATATTTCTTGTCGCAAGTTCTTTTGCAGCCGCCTTTGTAAGACCTATTATACCTGCCTTACTGGCAGAATAATTTGCCTGACCTGCATTTCCTAAAACTCCGGATACAGAAGATATATTTATAATTCTGCCATATCTTTGTTTTACCATAGCTCTAGTAACTGCCTGCATACAATTAAAAGTACCTTTTAAATTTGCATTTATAACTAAATCAAACATTTCCTCAGTCATTCCCATTAAAAGTCCGTCCTTAGTTATGCCTGCATTATTTACCAGTATATCTAATCTACCATGCTCAGATATAATTTCCTCAATCATAGACTTAGCCTTACTGAAGTCTGATATATCACAAGCTTTTATACAAGCCTTACCTCCACTTTGTTCAATAAGTTTCAGTGTTTCTTCTGCTTGTGCAACAGAACCTCTATAATTAATTACTACATAAGCTTTTTCTAAAGCTAATTTAAGTGCTATTGCTCTACCGATTCCCTTTGAACCACCTGTTACAAGTGCTATCTTTTTCTCAAGCTTTGCCATAGACCTCCTTTATAATCCTAACTCTAAAACTGCTCTTAAATCTTGTACAGTTTCTATTGAGTAAGATTTTACATTGCTGTCAATTTTTTTAACGAAACTGCTAAGAGTTTTTCCTGCACCGATTTCTATAAAGGTGTCCACTCCACTTTCAATCATCTTTCTTATGCTTTGTTCAAACTTAACTGAGGAATATACCTGCTTTTTAAGAAGTTCTTTAATGTCTTTTTTATCATTTATAAATTCTGCATTTACATTTGCTACATAAGGTATTTTAGGATTAGAAACTTCTATATCTAAAAGATAATCATAAAGCTTATCTCCTGCCTCTTCTAAAAGTTTTGAGTGAAAAGGTCCACTTACATTAAGAGGTAATACTCTTTTTGCTCCTGCTTGTTTTAGCTTATCTCCTGCCTCTTTGACAGCCTCTGCCCTACCTGAAATAACTATCTGTCCGGGGCAGTTATAATTTGCTATCCAGACTCCGTCCATATCTTTTAGACAATCTTCTATAATTTTTGCATCAAGTGATAAAACCGCAGCCATTGCACCTACTCCTGCAGGCACTGCCTCAGCCATAAGTTTACCTCTTTTTTGTATTACTCTTATAGCATCTTCTTGCCTTAATACCCCTGAATAATAAAGTGCCTCATACTCCCCCAAACTAAGCCCTGCACAAGTATCTGCTTTTAAGCCTAGTTTATCAATAACCTTAAGCATTGCAATTCCTGTTGTTACCATTGCTACTTGAGTGTACTGAGTTAAGTCAAGCTTATCATTTTTTTCAAAACATAAACTCTCAATGTCAAGACCTAGCAAGCTGCTTGCATCTTCATATACTTTTCTTGCCTCAGTATATTCATCATAAAATGATTTTCCCATTCCACTCTTTTGTGCTCCCTGTCCCGGGAATAAAAAAGCTTTTTTCATACTGTTTGCTCCTTTAAGCAAATTTATTTATGTTCTTTATAAGTTCAGATGCCTCATTCATTATTTCATCTACAATTTCCTTGCAAGACTGCTTTTTCTTAATTAAGCCTGCAATTTGTCCTGCCATAACTGTTCCGTTGGCAATATCTCCGTCTTGAACAGCTTTTCTCAAAGCTCCAAGTGTAAGATATTCAAGTTCCTCAAAACTCTTTCCCTCACTCTCAAGTTTTGAATACTCTCTTGTCATTGCATTTCTTATACATCTTACAGGATGACCATGACTTCTGCCTGTTACACAACTATCTATATCTTTTGAGTCTATAACTTTTTGTTTATAGGCATCATGTACTATTGATTCATCTGCAACTACAAATCTAGTACCTATTTGTACGCCTTTTGCACCAAGCATAAGTGCCGCCATAAGTCCTCTACCGTCGCCTATTCCACCTGCCGCAATTACAGGTATCTTTACTGAATCTACAATTTGTGGTACTAAAGCCATAGTAGTAATTTCTCCTATATGACCACCTGCCTCAGTTCCCTCTGCAACCACGGCATCAGCACCACATCTTTCCATTCTCCTTGCAAGTGCAATAGAGGCTACCACAGGTATAACCTTAATTCCTGCCTCTTTCCACATCTGCATATATTTTTCAGGTGTTCCTGCACCGGTTGTAACTACTTTAATACCCTCTTCAACTACAACCTTTGCAACCTCAGGTGCATGAGGAGATAAAAGCATTATATTTACTCCAAACACCTTATCAGTAAGCTGTTTAGCCTTTCTTATTTCATCTCTTACCGTTTCTGCCGGTGCATTTGCACCACCTATAATACCAAGACCACCTGCATTTGATACTGCCGCCGCAAGATGATGTTCTGCTACCCAAGCCATTCCCCCTTGTATTATCGGATGCTTAATACCAAGCAATTCAGTAATTTCGGTTCTCATAATAAACTCCTATTATATTTCTACACCTTTAGACTTAAGATAGTCTACAACTGCTCCTACTGTTGTTAATTTTTCAAGGTCATCTGACGGAATTTCAACTCCATACTCGTCCTCAAGGGACATAACCATTTCAAAAAGATCAAGTGAGTCAGCAGCTAAATCATCTTTAAAACTTGCCTCCTCTGTAACCTGACTAGCATCGATATTTAATTGTGATGCAATAATATTTCTTATCTTCTCTGACATTTTCTTTCTCCTTTAAAATAATAATCTATAAAAACTTATGATAAATCATAAGTAGTTACCTAATATCTTATAACCATGCTTGCCCAAGTAAGCCCTGCTCCGAAACCACAAATAACTATCAAATCGCCTTTTTTTATTTCTTTTGATTTCAGTTGTTCATCTAAAAGTATTGCAACACTTCCACCGGAAGTATTGCCTACTCTATCGAGGTTAATTGGAAACTTCTCAAGTGGCACATTAAGCTTTTTAGATACTGAATCAATAATCCTTAAGTTAGCTTGATGTAGTATGAGCTTTGATATATCATTTATTGAAAGACCTGCTTTTTTTACTGCATTTTCTATTGACTTTGGAACTGTTCTTACTGCAAACTTAAACACATCTTGACCGTCCATATAAATAAATCTATTGTCGCCAAAATTTTCTCTTATGAGGCTTTTCCCTCCTAGTCCATTTGCTCCGACATCAGTTGCAAGAATACCTGAAGTGTCTGCACCGGAAATGTCCTTTGAGTTTAAAAGTAAAGCACCAACTCCGTCGCCAAATAAAACACAAGTTCTCCTATCTTTCCAATCTACAAGCCTTGACAGTATATCGCCTCCTATAACAAGAGCATACTTGTAACCTGCTGATTTCATCATACATTCTGCTGTATGTACTGCATATACAAAGCCTGAACAGGCGGCACTTAAATCAAAGCACATTGCATTTACTGCACCTAAGCTTGCTTGAACCTCACAGGCACAACTTGGAAAACATCTGTCTGCACAAGAAGTAGCTACAATTATAAGTCCTATATCTTTGACATCTACAAAAGTATCTGTACTTTCAAGTGTCTCTTGTGCTGCCTTTATTGCAAGACTCGTAAGTGATTCCTCATCACTTATAATATGTCTTGTTTTAATTCCTGTGCGACTGCTTATCCATTCATCAGAAGTATCCACTATTTTAGATAAATCTTCATTAGAACATATATTCTTAGGAAGAGCATGTCCACTCCCTGAAAAAACTATACCCATTAGATCCTCCAATCTGATAAGTTTATTAAAACAATGAATACTTTAAATTGATTTAAGTATCTCAAAACATATTAATATGCCGTAGTTATAATGTCAAGAATGTTTCTAAGCTAGAATCAATTATTTTCATTGATATTTAGCTTTTTGTTATGCAAAACTTAAAATTTAATGTATTTAATTATTTACTAATAATTTCAATAGGTAACAAAGATTATTGTATTATTAAAATATATGTGCTAAGATTTCATTTACTAGTAAAATAGTAGGTAAGAGTAGAAAATATCATTGTGGTTTTTCCAACCTAATGGAGGATACAATATGGAGAATAAAAATTATTCTTTAGGAATAGACGTAGGCTCTACTACCGTTAAGGTAGCAATCCTTGATGAAGATAAAAATATAATGTTTTCAGATTATGCAAGACACTTTGCCAATATTCAAGCAACTCTTGCAGGCCTACTTGATAAAGCAAAGAATAAGCTCGGCTCAATTAATCTTATTCCAAGCATTACAGGTTCAGGAGGTCTTACACTTGCAAAACATTTAGGTATGGGATTTGTTCAAGAGGTTATAGCTGTTGCCTCATCATTACAATTTTATGCCCCAAATACAGATGTTGCAATAGAACTTGGTGGAGAAGATGCTAAAATTATCTATTTTAAAGGTGGCATTGACCAAAGAATGAACGGAATCTGTGCAGGAGGTACAGGTTCATTTATAGATCAAATGGCGGCACTTTTACAAACAGATGCAAGTGGACTTAACAATTTTGCAAAAGACTATAAAGCAATATATCCGATAGCTGCAAGATGTGGAGTTTTTGCAAAGTCTGATATTCAGCCCCTTATAAATGAGGGAGCTACAAAAGAAGACCTCGCAGCCTCAATATTTCAGGCCGTTGTCAATCAAACTATTTCAGGGCTTGCCTGTGGTAAACCTATCAGAGGTAGAGTTGCATTTTTAGGAGGTCCTCTACACTTTTTATCAGAACTAAAAAATGCTTTCATCAGAACACTTAATCTTACTGATGATTATATAGTTGCACCTGATAATTCTCATTTATTTGCAGCAATAGGTGCAGCCCTAAATTCAAAAGTTGAAAAAATTATAAAACCAAAAGAAAATCAAGCTGTAAGTTTAAATTCTTTAATAAAATCTTCTGATGAATTTCTTGAAAAACAAAAGTCAATACTTAAAGATGAGTCTATGGCTGATATTTTTGAAGTAAAATCAAAGTTTTCAAATGAAGTAGGCTTTAAAAAATCAAAACAGTTTTTAGATGTAGAAGAAGATATATTAGCTGATAAAACTATCTCTAAAGAAATTATTGAAGATGCTGATTTTTTAGGAAGTGTTACTTCTGCAATTAAAGGTCATTCAGGTTGTAGTGGTTGCTCTTCTTGTAGTCTTTCAGGTGCTTGCCCTGCAAGTATACCAAGAACTGTTAAAGTTGAGGAGAAAAAAGACTATACTGACTCAAACCAAGGTGGAACGGAGTTCATTTCCATATCAAGTCTTATAAATCAGCTAAATAATGGTGTAGTTATGGCTCATGAGGTTGCAAGAATTGCACCTTTATTTGAGAGCAAACAAGATTATGAAGAATTTAGTAAACGCCATTCAAAAGCCTCTGTAAAAACTGCAAGTTTTGAGGATTATGAGGGTAATTTATATCTTGGTATAGATGCAGGTTCTACAACTACAAAAATTGCACTTATAGATGACAAGGGTTCTTTACTTTGGAAATTTTACTCAGGAAATAACGGTTCTCCTCTTGCAACTGCTATGAAAGCATTGGAGGAAATAAAGGAAAAGATTAATCCTAAGGCAAAGATAGCTTATTCATGCTCAACTGGTTATGGAGAGGCACTCTTAAAGTCGGCATTTATGCTTGACGAGGGAGAAGTTGAAACTATTGCACATTACTATGCCGCGTCATTTTTTGACCCTAAAGTTGACTGTATACTTGATATAGGTGGTCAAGATATGAAATGTATTAGAATTAAGGAAAATACAGTAGATTCAGTTCAATTAAATGAGGCTTGCTCTGCCGGTTGCGGTTCATTTATAGAAACATTTGCACATTCTTTAAATTACAATATTATAGACTTTGCAAAAGAGGCATTATTTGCTGAAAACCCTGTAGACCTTGGAACAAGATGTACTGTATTTATGAATTCAAATGTAAAGCAGGCACAAAAAGAGGGAGCTACTGTTGCCGACATTTCCTCAGGTCTTGCATACTCTGTTATAAAAAATGCATTATACAAGGTTATTAAGATTACAGATGCAAAAAGTCTTGGAAACCATGTAGTAGTACAGGGTGGTACATTTTATAATGATGCCGTTTTAAGAGCTTTTGAAAAGATTTCAGGTTGTCAAGCAGTTAGACCTGATATTGCAGGAATTATGGGTGCTTTCGGTGCTGCATTAATAGCTAGAGAAAGACATGAAAATCAAAAAACCACTATGTTACCTCTTGAACAAGCAATTAAACTTACTTATGATACTCAGATGAGTAGATGTAAATTCTGTAACAACCACTGTGTACTTACAATTAATAAATTTAATGAAGATCGTAAGTTTATTTCAGGTAATAGATGTGAAAGAGGACTTGGAATTGAAAGACCTAAAAATACAATACCAAATCTTTTTGATTATAAATATAAACGTATTTTTGGTTATTCCCCTCTAAAAAAAGATGAGGCAATCAGAGGAGAAATCGGTATTCCAAGAGTTTTAAATATGTATGAAAACTATCCATTTTGGGCAACTTTCTTTAAGAAACTTAAATTTAAAACAGTGCTTTCTCCTATGTCAACCAAGAAATTATATGAGCTAGGTATTGAGTCAATCCCTAGTGAGTCAGAATGTTATCCTGCAAAAATGGTGCATGGACATGTAACTTGGCTTATAAGACATAATATAAAAACTATTTTCTATCCATGTATACCTTATGAGAGAAATGAAAGACCTGATGCAGGAAACCATTATAACTGCCCTATTGTAACTTCTTATGCTGAAAATATTAAAAATAATGTTGAGGACATAAGAGAGTACGGAGTAAGATTTTTAAACCCATTTATGGCATTTACAAATGAAGAAATACTTACTAAACAGCTTGTAAAGATAATGAAAGCAGACTTTGATATACCTGCAAAAGAGGTAAAAGAGGCGGCTCATGAGGCTTGGGCTGAACTTATTAAAGCAAAAGAAGATATTGAGAAAAAGGGAGAAGAAACTATTGCTTGGCTTAAAGCAAACAATAAACATGGCATTGTTTTGGCAGGCAGACCTTATCATGTAGACCCTGAAATTCATCATGGTATACCTGATATGATTGCATCTTTTGGACTTGCAGTACTTACAGAAGATTCAGTTTCACATCTTGCACCTATTGAAAGACCTGTTATAGTAAGCGACCAGTGGATGTATCATTCAAGGCTCTATGCAGCCGCCTCTTATGTAAAACAAGTTGATTTCCTAGACTTAATTCAACTTAACTCTTTTGGTTGTGGACTTGATGCTGTTACTTGCGATCAGGTTGCAGATATATTAAACGGTTCAGGAAAAATATATACTACTTTAAAGATTGACGAAGTAAATAACTTAGGTGCAGCAAGAATCCGTGTAAGATCTCTAATTGCAGCACTTAGAGTAAGAGATAAGAAACAATATCATAGACATATAAAGAGTGCCGCTTACAACAGAGAAGTATTTACTAAGGAAATGAGGTCTGAATACACAATACTCTGTCCTCAAATGAGTCCTATACACTTTGACTTGCTTGCTCCTGCACTCAATGCATTTGGTTACAATATAGAAGTTTTACAAAATGACACAAGGTCTACCATAGATGTTGGTCTTAAATATGTAAATAATGATGCTTGCTATCCGTCCCTAATTGTTATCGGTCAGGTAATGGAGGCATTATTATCGGGAAAATATGATTTAAATAAGACTGCTGTATTTATGAGCCAAACAGGAGGAGGCTGTAGAGCAAGTAACTATATCGGATTTTTAAGACGTGCTTTAGCAAAGGCTGATATGCCTCAAGTTCCCGTTATTTCTGTAAATGCAAACGGCATGGAAACTAATCCGGGCTTTAAGCTTACATTGCCAATGCTTACTCGTGCAATGCAGGCTATTGTATACGGCGACTTGTTTATGAGAGTTTTATATGCTACAAGACCTTATGAGGCTATACCTAATTCAGCAAATGAATTGCATGAAAAATGGAGGGCAAAGTGTATTGAATCACTTTCTAAAAGGAAACAGCCTTTAGGCGAATTTAAAAAGAATTTAAGAGCAATAGTTAAAGACTTTGATGAACTTCCAAGAAATAATGTAATAAAACCTAAGGTAGGAGTTGTAGGAGAAATACTTGTTAAGTTCTCTCCTCTTGCAAATAATCATATAGTTGAGCTACTTGAACGAGAGGGGGCAGAGGCAGTTATGCCTGACCTTTTAGACTTCTTATTATATTCATTTTATAATGTTAATTTTAAAGCTGATAACTTGGGAAGTGCTAAGACTACTGCATTTATCTCAAATGTTGTTATAAATCTCTTGGAGGGAATGAGAAAGGACGCAAGAGAGGCACTTGAAAAGAGTAAAAACTTTATTGCTCCGTCAAAAATACATCATCTTGCAAATATGGCAAAGGATTTTGTATCCCTTGGAAATCAAACCGGCGAGGGTTGGTTCTTAACAGGAGAAATGCTTGAACTTATAGAAACAGGTACACCGAATATAGTTTGTGCCCAACCTTTTGGTTGCTTACCTAACCATGTTGTAGGAAAGGGAGTTATAAAAGAATTAAGAAGAGTTCACCCTGAGGCAAATATTATAGCAGTTGACTATGACCCAAGTGCCTCAGAAGTAAATCAGTTAAATAGAATTAAGCTTATGCTTGCAACTGCTCAGAAAAATTTATTAGAAAAAAGCACTGCGTAAATTAGGTAGATTTTATATAGCTGTCGCAAAATGGCTATCCATACATAAGAAAGTTTGTAAATTATATAGTTATTTTTGTTTAAAGGGGGTTTCCTCGCCGTCGGCGAGGAAACCCCTAATTAAATAGTAACTCTTTTATTGTACTGCCTCATCTTGATTATTTTCAACATTTTTAGCTGGTTGTGCCGCCTGAAACTCCTTAACATTTGTAACTGCTCTTACATTTGTCTTATAACATATTACAGGGCAACCTGAAGATATATTTTCAAATAATGCCTTTGCTTGTGAAAAAGGCATATTCACACAACCATGTGAACCACTTCCGACATAAATACTTCCTCCAAAAGAACCTCTCCACTTTGCATCATGCATTCCTATCCCACCATTAAATGGCATCCAATAAGATACAGGAGCTGCATAATCTCTTCCCCTAAGCACTGCATTTCTCATCTTACCTCTTAATTTAAATACACCTGCAGGAGTTCCTCTACCTCTCGAAACATTTCCGGTTACAATAGGACTGTCAATTATCATCTGTCCGTCCTTATAATAATATAAATGCTGATTTGTTAAATCTATCTCTACATAAGTATTTCCAAATTCATTTTGTTCAAGACTTACCCCACGCTGTTTAAAAATAGGTTCTCTATCTATGGTTGTGCCTCTAGCTAGCTCTGACTTTATTTGATTAAACTCACCCTCTCTATCTAATATCCAACCCTCTTTACTTGCAGGAAGTTCAACCTCTCCAACTACAGCTGTCATAAATTTTCTAGGTCTATTTGCAGTGTCATATTTATCGGCAAGTGCTATTACAAATTCACGAATTTTATCATCATCAACATTTACATTTGCACCGTCATAGCTTAACCACTGATTTGAAATAGTACCGTCAAGTGCAGTATTTCCTACATATCTGATAGTTGTAGAGGTAATAGTATTCATTTGATTTATTGCATTATTTAGACTTTCATTATCAGAATAAATACTTGGATTTAAATATAACTCCTCCAAATCTACATTATCCTTTAGTGCCATAATAGAATCCTTAATAAGTTCCTTTGCCACCTCCACCTCAAGATAAGTTCCTAGATATTCAGGGATAATACTATATCCCTTATCAATATCGTATTCTGAGATTCTTGCGTCCTCCGGCTTTTTTAAATCATTTTCCTGTAAAAATGACATTTCATTAAACTTCTTTTCTAAAGCCTCATCATCAAAAGTAACCTTTGTATTAACTTCATGCTCAGTAGTTTTAAAAAATGAACTAAACCACAAATAAAAATTTTGATCTCTCATTGCCTCTTTAGCTGTTTCATCAAAATCATATTTTATATTTATATCATTTGAAACAATCTCAAAAGGTTCGCTCTCTCTTGCTTTAATGCTTATTTTATAATTATCAAGCAAGGTCTGAACCTTATCTTTTGCCGACTCCAAGTTTAAATATGAAACATTTACTCCATTTACATAAGTATTTGCTAGAAACCTATCTTTGAAATAAAAAACTCCACCCAAATATACAACTAAAAGTAAGCATAAAGTAACCACAATTACAATAAGTTTAACATTTATTCTCTTGTCTTTTTCTTCCATAATCCCACCCTAAAAATTAATATATAATAATATAATATTACTTTTTTCATTTTAAGTCAATACACTTTAGTAATAACATACTATAAACTAGAGTAGTATAATCTAAAAATTATTAAAAAATGCAGTAGAAAAATCAATTTAAATAAATCTTAATTTAATTTGCCTATTAGTTCATTTTCTCCGTATACAAAGCTCTAAATGAATTTAGTATTGCAATTACCGTAACTCCTACATCTCCAAAAATCGCCATCCACATATTGGCTATGCCTAATGCACTTAGTATAAGTATAACTATTTTTATAAAAATCGCCCCTGCAATATTTTGCTTTGCTATACTTACAGTCTTTTTTGCTATCTTAATTGCAAGTTCAACCTTAGAGGGTTCATCTTTCATAATTACTACATCTGCCGCCTCTATTGCCGCATCAGAGCCTATACCCCCCATTGCAATCCCTACATCAGCTACTGTAAGTACCGGAGCATCATTTATTCCGTCGCCTACAAAGACTAAACTTGAATTTTTATTTTTTTCATTTAAAAGTTTTTCAACTTCTTTTACTTTTTCATTTGGCAAGAGTTCAGTATGTACTTCGTCTATTCCAAGTTCTCTTGATACCTCCTCTCCTATATCATTTCTATCGCCTGTAAGCATAACTGTTTTTATATTTAGTTGCTTTAGTTTAGTTATAGCACTTTTTGAGTCAGCTTTTATTTTATCAAATATTGTAATGTAGCCTGCAAATTCCCTATCTATACTTATATAAACTATGGCAAATGTTCCCTTAGGCTCATTTACATTTAAACCATACTCTTTCATAAGTTTAATGTTACCTACTGCAACCTCTTTGCCCTCTATATTTGCAACTATACCTTTACCTGCAAGTTCTCTTACATTTAAAACTTCTACATTTTCAATATTTTCAAAAACTTCTCCCTGTTTTACATTTTCTTCCCATGCCTCTTTTAATGAAAATGATATCGGATGATTTGAGTAACTTTCAGCTATGACTGCAAATCGTAGTAACTGCATTTTTGAAAACTTTTCTGAAACTATATCTTGTACACTAAACTTTCCCTCGGTAAGAGTTCCCGTTTTATCAAATACAACTACCTCACTTTTAGCTAAACTTTCAAAGTAATTACTTCCTTTGATTAAAATTCCTCTTTTAGATGCTCCTCCTATACCACCAAAAAAGCTTAGTGGTACTGAAACTACTAATGCACATGGACATGAAACAATTAAAAAGTTTAATGCTCTCATACACCATTTTAACCAATCCCCTGTAAAAATAGAGGGTAAAATGGCAATTCCAACAGCAAAAAACACTACAATCGGAGTATAATATCTTGCAAATTTTGTAATAAACTTCTCAGTCTTAGCCTTATTTGAGCTTGCATTTTCCACTAAGTCAAGAATTTTACTAACAGTTGACTCGCCAAATTCTTTTAAGACTTTAATATGTATCACTCCGTCTATATTTATAAAACCACTTAACGCATTATCTCCTACTTCAAGTCTTTTTGGTAATGACTCTCCTGTTATTGCAGCAGTATCCATTGTAGCTGTTCCTCTTATGACAATACCGTCAAGTGGAATCTTTTCTCCCGGAGAAACTACTATAATATCGCCTACTTCAACATCATAAGGGTCAACCTCTACTATCTTATTTTCCTCTATCAAATAAGCTACATCAGGTTTTATTGCCATAAGCTCTGCAACTGATTTTCTTGACTTACCCACAGCGTAACTTTGAAACACCTCTCCTATTTGATAAAATATCATAACTGCAACTCCCTCTGAAAACTCCTCAGGGAAAGTTTTACTATGATATAAATTATAAAAACCTGCTACAAAAGCCCCTAAAGTTGCCAAAGTCATAAGTAGACATTCTCCAAAGGGCTGTTTGTTTTTTATATCTTTAATGGCAGTACTTAAAACATCATAGCCTGCTATTAAATAAGTTACTAGAAATAAACTTATTCTAGCAGGTGTACTGAAGTTTTTTAAAGCTACTGTAATTAAAAGCAAAACTAAAGAGGTGATAAGGCGTTCTACATTATTTAATTTAAACACCCTTAAACCTCCCTAAGCTCTCTTAAGAATAACATTGCTTTCATACTTATAAATAATATTTTGAATACTATCTGCTATGGTTGGCTTTAGTGTATCATCAAATTCAACAGTAAGTTTAGCAGTCATAAAATTGAGATTTGCAGAATTAACTCCCTGCATTTTTGAAATATCTTCTTCTATCTTAGCTGCACAATTTGCACAATCCAAATTTTCAAGTTTATATTGTCTTTTCATTTTATTTACCTCCATTATTTTAAATGCTCCCACTACTATTATTCTAAAACATGTTCTAAAGTCTGCATTAGAACTGACTTTACATGGTTATCAGATAGGAAATAATAAATTGACTTTCCCTCTCTTCTATTCTTTACAAGATTGACCTGTCTAAGTAGTTGTAACTGATGAGAAACTGCTGAATCACTCATTCCAACTTTACTTGCTATATCTCCTACACAATATTCACTGTCTACAAGTATAAAAAGTATCTTTATTCTAGTTGAATCGGATAGTGCTTTCAAAAAAACTGATATATTATTTATAACTTCTTCAGAGGGTATATTCATAAATTCTCCTTTCATACTTTTGTTTTTATGTACAACTGAACAAATATTCATTTATATTATACATGAGTACTTATTCAAATGTCAAGTATTTTACAAAAAATAATCAACATTAATATTGGGGGATTTCCTCGCCGTCGGCGAGGAAATCCCCCACAAAGTAAAAAAAGTAAATATTGTAAAATGTCTACTTATTGGGATTTGTCCCCCTATGGGGGACAAATCCCACATAAT